>CBDURK010000400.1:0-3027 GCA_965369645.1 uncultured bacterium
TATGCATTTTATCGAGATTTGTTCCCCAGTCAACCCCAAATCTGA
This sequence comes from uncultured bacterium, assembly GCA_965369645.1. Classification (GTDB taxonomy): domain Bacteria; phylum Planctomycetota; class Phycisphaerae; order Sedimentisphaerales; family Anaerobacaceae; genus NIOZ-UU13. The sequence goes on from CBDURK010000400.1 coordinate 46, forward strand.
TATGCTGGAAATCCGTCAATAATCAATTGAAATGCTGGCCCCCGGTAGAAATGCTATACAATCTGAAAACTAACTCAACACCCAACACTAAATTGCGGTGTATGCTTACCGTTTTCGTTGTAGGGGCGGTTCGCGAACCGCCCTTCTGAATAATAATCCCATGCCGTCCCTTGTCATTCCTGTGAAACCTGTCCTGAGCAAAGTCGAAGGAACAGGAATCCATTAAAATAGTTATCATTCTGAACGTAGTGAAGAATCTCATCTCCAATAATCAATAGTAAATTATCAATAATCAATCGAAAAGAGCCTGCCCTTTCAGCCGGGCATACACGATTATTTCTATCACTCACGATATCTTTCTCTTTCGAAAAGACCTATTCACTATCGACCAATCACTCACAAATGGCCTTAACCAGCTTGTGATGATTTTTATTAAGCCAATTCGATTTCCGCAGAATCATTTTCAAAAAGCCTTCACCGCTCAGATGGCCAAAGAACCCGGTCGCTACTATCGGAAGCACCGCCTCGGCTATCATCGTTTCAATCATCAAATCAATCAGCGAATCCAGTTTTTCTTTGTTCAGTTTTATTACTTCGCGGTATCCACTGAGGAACTGAACGAGTCTGTCCTTCTCGAAATAGTCCGGCCAGTCGGCCGGGTTCGGCCTGCCCCCGATTATGGAAAATTGAAGCATCCCATTCGCAAGGTCTGTAAGCGGCCGAGCAATCCTGACAGAATCAAAGTCAAGCACCGCTGCGAGCTTGTCTTGAGAGAAGAGCATATTACCAGGATGCCAGTCGCCGTGTACGACCTGCTGCTTCCACGAGTCAAAGCCGCATTCGTTCACACTGACGCTCGATTCGTGATAGAGCGTCATTAGTGTATCAGCCGTCTCCCGCAGTTTTTTATTAGAATTGGACCGGTCGGAACCGAGCATTTTCAGATGCCTGCGAACGGTCGATGAGTCATGGAAACACCCCTTTAATCCGCATAAGGCGTCCTCGTAAGCGAAGTCGGATAAATGCTTGTGAAATTCAGCTAATTTTCGACCCGCATCGATAGTTGCTTCCGGCGAGCCGTCGTACCGTGTCCCGGTAACGAACTTAAAAAGCTCATAAATATGGTGATTCAATTGAAGGATAGTGTTGTTGTCCTTGCGGGTAGCAGCCAGAGAGGTAACCGGAAAGGATTTAGTTGCAAGGTAACTTTGCACTGCATGTGCGAATGTCACCCTGTACAGGTCGTCTTTCCCTTTAGGCCGGCGTTTTAAAAGGTATTTACCCTGTTCGGAAACTATCGCCATTTTCGGCGCACATTTATTTCCGCCGGACAAGGGCTTGACCTGAAGGATTATGCCGATGTCGTAATAGCTGAGGACACAAGCAAGCTCCTCCGACGAAAAATGTGCACCGCTTCGAGGCATAGCTAATGTATTATTGTCCCCGTCCACGGCCTTCATAGATATAGCTGACACCTTGCGGGGATGGTAATATTAAGGATTATTGACTCCGCCGTAAGCGTTTTCTGCCGCCCCCTTTCACCGAAACAGGCGGGATTGCCTCTGGCGACTATGATATTAATTATTTAATTAGCATAATAAGAATAATCACAAAGAACACGACTGTTACTATGCTCAAAATCAATATCGCCGTACGGTACTGGGCAACGGCCTCTTCTTTGTAAACTTCTTCTTTTTCGACAACATCTCCGTTTTCCAACTGCTGCAGAATTGAAACATCAAATCTTTTATGAGCCTGAAGGGGAGTCTGGCCCTCACGAAGAGCATTTAAATCGACCAGAAGTTCTTCGATGTTGTTATAGCGGTTTTCCTTTTTCTTCGCCATCATAATTTCAATGACTTCCGAGACCCCCGCAGAAAGTAACGTATTTATATGGTCGGGTGGGACTAATTTTTCCCGGAGGTGTTTTCGCATAACATCCGCCGAATCCTCCGCCATAAACGGCACACGGCCGGTCAACATATGGTACAGTGTGGCTCCCAGTCCGTAGATGTCGGCCCTGCCGTCGATATCCATCTTGCCTCGAATCTGTTCAGGTGCGATGTAATAAGGCGTTCCGTAAGCTTTGCCTTGCTCGCTTTGTGCGGCTTCGATGTCTGTAGTTGCGCGGGCCAAACCCATATCGGCAAGCTTGATCGCCCCGTGGTTGTTTATCATTATATTCTTTGGCTTGACGTCACGATGGATAAGACTGAGGGCATGAGCGTGACCAAGTGCGTTGGCGACCTGAATGATCATGTCTAATGCTTCGTTTTCTTCGAAAACCTTTCCAGCCACCAAATCGTCGGCTATAGTCTTGCCTTCCACGTACTCCATAACGAAATAGTGGTACCCGCCGGCCTCGCCGACGTCAATAGCCTGGACGATATTTGGATGATTTAGCTTCCCCGCCGCCTGGCCTTCTTTGTAAAATCGTTCGACGTACTCGGGATTTTCAGTGAATCGCTTTGGCAGAATTTTTATCGCGACCATACGATTCAAGCTCAATTGCCTTGCCTTGTAAACGACAGCCATCGCACCGGCGCCGAGCTTGCCCACTATCTTATAGCCCGGAATCTGATGTGCCGCCGCCTTACTCTCTTTTATACCTGTCCCTAACCGCTCGGCCTGCGATTCGGTGATATAGCCCAATTCGACCATGAGGTCTTTGAGGATTGCCGGATTGTCGGTGCTGCGGGTTTTCAGTTCCTCAAGCGATTGACTCAGCTCCTTATCGGTGCAGAGTCCCTGCTCCATCGCCATTTTGCCAAATACAGTATCGTAATTTGTTTCACTTTTCATTAATGTAGCCTGAGTAAGCCGGTAAGCGCACTGCGAGGTGCCAATCCATTGGCTCTACTATAATACATCCGATAACATACCAAATTGCGCTAATTATCGACTTCTAAGATGCATTGTCAAAGAAATTCTGCCATATCTAAATAAAAAAAGAAACAGCACCCGCAATGAAATCGACCTTTT
>CBDURK010000401.1:0-3019 GCA_965369645.1 uncultured bacterium
TTATTGCAGGGATAGTTGCAGGGATGCTCGTTATGGCGTTCGGGCTTTTGCTGCTTTAGTTTTCCAAGACAGAAACACAAAAGAACATTTACTATACTCTCGGAATCACTTGACGGGTTTTCTGTTTTCGCGACAGAATTTCCCCATTAGCTCCATCGCTTTATTCAATCTATCGGCCGAGCCGTCCATCTTAGCGTAGGCATCGACAAGCTCCATCAACTCTGCATCCGGCTCAACCAAACCAAAATTGTGGCTGACGTTGACAATCGCGGCATCGAGACCGTATTCGGCGCCCTTTGCAACGTATGCTCTGCAGATACCAATTTTCCGGCCTGGCAGGTCGCGAGCGCAATTGCTTACACCAAGCGAACAATGCACACCTTTCATTTTCGGATCGCTTTTGATTTTCTTTATTGTCTCGAACGCCCTGTACGTATAGCCCGGCACATTAGGCTCCATCGGCATATCTATCGCCAATGGGAACACGGTCGAATCGAAAAATATTTCATCGGGAGTAAAACCGTATTCATCAACCGCTTCTTCGAAAATCCGCTTAGCCATGGAATACAACTCATCAACCGAGTGTGAGCCTCCCGGGCCGGTTGATGCTTCCTCGCTGACTAAAAGGCCGATGAACGCAAAATCATAATCCTTCTTCAATGGCAAAATGCTGCCGGTCGTATAGACTTTAACGGAATTGATAAGCGGCTTTTTTACTTTCTCGTCGGTATTATACCACTCTTTCAAGCCGGCCGTAAGGACATCGTTGTCACTGCTATCGATACAAATCGCAGCGCCACTGCCCCACTTGCGCACAAGCCTGACGTATTCGACCATCATATCGACACAAAGCTGCGGCTCGTCCTCGCCAAAGGCATCGAGATTAACCGCTATATAACTCGCACCTTCAGCAGCCTGAATTTCAATTAAAGACTTAATAAAATTCAACTGCTCGGTTTGTTTTGTATAGGCCCCTGAGCCGAGCTGCACCAACTGTTTCATAATCGCAGCCGTTTTTGGAATCGAAGCATGGATCGATTCACCAATAGTAATCAGCGGATTCTTTCTCATTCTATCCTAAATACCAAAATTACCATCTATTAGCTATTCTACTTATAACCTGTATATACAAACACTTATACAGTCCAATTACTTCTATCGTATTGTTTTTTGGCGGTGTTACGAACTCAAAAACTGCGTCCTTGAGCATTTTTCTGTTGTGGATAACCTGTTGATAACCCAAAATTCATCTCTCAAAGCGTTGTTAAGTAACACGAAGAATAGCCAGAAAAAAAAGGCGGCCTTTTGCCTCACTGCTTCCATGCTTTGCTTGAATCACATTAATTCTTATATAACATCTTATTAATAAACATGTTACAGCTTCCAATAAAGCCAGCGCTTAAAATCCTTTTCATTTTTCATCCATCGAACCGCCAGTATGCCCAAATTCCCCTGATTTTGCAATGGATTCGTGAAAAATTATCCTGTTAGTGGATAATTCAAGGAAAAATTTCTGGCGATCCCTCTTTTAGGAGTAGATGAACACTTCTTAGAAAGCTAAGTATTCCGATAAATATAGTGATTATTCCCTCCCAAAAACACTTCTTTGCCGTCCGAGCCGCACGGCTGCAAAGTCAAATATGCCCTTAGGAAAAACCTCGACGCCTCAATATTTAACCACCACTAAAGTTCGTGGAGGTATTTCGGATAAACGCAATCTACCACGACTTTTTGAAACTTTCACATCTCCATCAATGGGTAAAACCAACTCCTTTCCTGCTTTGAAAGGCTTCGAGAATGTAAGAGTCGCATCGACCGGCTCATCATTGAAATTCTCTACTATCAGGTAATCTTCGCCAATAAGATACAAGGCTACTTTGTTCGGAGCGTCAAATTTTATTCCCAACGGCCACAATAATTTGTCCCTGATGGGTTTTATCTGTTCGCGAGTCAACTCAAGCAGGCTGCGGGGATTTCCGTTTACTTTCAGGATTACTAAATTTTCATCCTCGAGATTTATACCATTCAACCTTCCGGCCAGCCCATCCGTTATAAGCACCGGCTTTCCTGCAGCGAGCATTCTTTTTAGTTTAGTCGGGAACCCTGGATCCTTGAGCGCGTGGACCGGAAAAAACGCCGACTTCGCATCAGGGCTAATCTCAGCAGCAGGCACAAGAGGCAAGCCCAACATCCCCACAAAATCATATACGTATTGCTCATTATACGCATCGCTGTTCGGGGGTTTCGGAGCATGAATGCCTCTGATTGGTTTGTTGCGTACCAGCCTGGCAAGCTCAAACAAACCGGGAATCTCCTCACGCAACTTTTCCACATTAGCCGGCCCTGTATCCCGCAACAAGGATCCGTAACAAAACAACAGCATCTCCCTGGCATCAGCCAATACAGTCTGGCGTGCTTGCTCTACGTATGTATTTTCCGTCGTTCCATAAGGGTCGAACCACCCACCGCCCGTTTTCAGGCCGCCTATCAGGCCGAGCCACCTCATAATATAGTAAGCTTCGTACTGAACTTTTCCGCCCCAGCGCTCATTTTCATAATCGCGCGTCTCGGTACCAACCCATATCTTCTCGTAGTCGGCCGTTTGACGCAAAACTTCATACCCCCGGTTATGGAAATTGTCGTACCATTGCGGATACTTGATGATAATTTGAACATCGGGATTGACTGCCCTGGCCGGTGCCAGGATTCTCTCCCGGCCTATTCTAACCATAAGCTCACAGCGATAATCGGCCCATGACATGTTGCTGAGCGCCGCCTTGCACTCATCGCACTGGCAGTCGGTAAAAAGAAAGTCGTCAATCATAATCTCATCGAATATCGAGGCGGTGTATTCGAAGATTTCCTGAAGCTGCTCCTGCGTACCTTTATTTGTATAACAGGAAATCAGGTTCCAGCCGGTGGAAATCTTGCCGACCTTTGTAGTCGTAACACAACCCGAAACATCAATACCCTCTTCAGTAAATCTTGTCTTCGCGAGTTCCAGAGTTTTTCTATCGGC
>CBDURK010000402.1:0-3012 GCA_965369645.1 uncultured bacterium
TTGAGTCCAGCCAGGCCAACTGCCATCTTCGGAATTGGCATATTGGCAGGGGCCGCCCGGCCACCAGTATGGCTCGAAAAAGGCGCCGGTTTCCGCATCGTCAATGCGGATGTGGGCGTTGAAGCTGTCATCGGCCTTGAAGTCAAAGGAGATTCTCGTCTCACCACCAGCATCTCGGGAGATACCCGACCGCTGCCAGTCGGTACCCTGCTCTCCTGCGATGAGAACCTCGTTATCTACTATTGTGACCTGAATGGTCCCATCAGCCTGAGTCATCCAATCGTTCCCTACATCGCCATCGGGTCTATCGAAGTCGTCCAGGAAACCAACTCCCCAGGTGTTGGCAACCGAGAGCATAATAACAATTATAATGAAACTTTTCATCTTACCCATACTACATTCTCCTGAAAAAAGTGTTAAAAAGATTACGAATCATATTTTAGCCACACACCAAAACATATATTGTTTATTAGGATTGCCTGTTTCCAATTCAACATTGAAAAAGAAAATCTAAAGTGCAGCCTCCTTCCTTTTTAGTGCAAACTCCACAGTAACCTATATTAAGTGTACAAAACTACATCATCAAGTATATTTATACCAAATTTCTCATCTTCCCGTCAAGGATAATCTTTTGATTATGTCTTAGTATAGCTGATTGATATAACTGTGGATGAGTGCAGCAAAAAGGCCGTACTATGTACACTATCAAGCCCTCGGCTGGTTTTCGTAAACTTAAGTATCAAATTGGCTTATGTAAACCAGCTACAGTTGACCTACTGTTGTTTCGACAGAAAGTGCTCGATGAAAAGGTAAATCTGTTCGTTCGATTCCGGAGTTGGCGAATGGGCCTTGCGGTTAGTCATGGCAACTCTGTTCGGATGTTTGAGAAGCTTGTTAACCGCAATCGAATGATTAAGTGCTTTCCAACGCTCAGCGCGGTCCTCGGACCCGCCCGAAACCAGAAATGGTCTGGGGGCCATCAAAGCGTGCAATTCGTGTAGGTCGAATCCATCGATAAATAGTTTTCTGTACGCACCGGTGCGGGGATTAGTTGCGTTTGGGATACCTCTTTGGCGTTGTTGATTAGGGTCATATCCCAAATACCAGGGCTCCCAATAATTTACATTTGCTCGCTTCTCGTCGAATACAATTCCGGGATCAGACCAGACAGTACAGGCGAATTTGTCATAGAGACATGATGCGAACATTGCCCATTTTCCGCCATACGAATGGCCAATGACACCAATACGGTCAGGATCAACCTGGGGCATGTTTGCAAGAGCGGTATGACAATTAGCCGCTACATAGGCCAAGGCAGAAAGCGGCTGAAGTGGGGTCTCGTCTATAGCCGACTCATACAGCGGCTTATATGGAGCTTTTAGGCTGGAGAATTCAGGGGTTCCGATTGACAACGTAACAAAATCACGCTTTGTGAGTTGATAGGCGAAGTCACGAAGCTCTTTACCCAAACCCACCGCGGTTTCGGGGTCATAGTAAACGACAAGGACAGCAGGAAACAACTTCGTGCCATCAGGAATAAGCAGATAGCCATTTACCGTTTGCTGCTTCGGTGCTATTTCGAGGCGCAGGCGGTGCTGGGTGAAGTTCTCACGGTGTTTTGTTTCAAGGTATTCGATTTTTGGTTTTTCAATCAAAGGCGGCCAATGCCCCATGATGCCGTGCCACGTTTCGAGTATTTCTTTTCTGCGTTTTTGCCAGTGGTCCTGTGTCTTAACCAGAGTTCCGTTATAAAATCTTAAAGGAGACCGATATTCTCCAAAATCTTTGGCGAGTTCCGGAGGAGGGCTAAAAAACGGGGCAATATTTCTGGGGATATTATTGATAACACGGCTGCTGTCATTGTCGCTTTGAATACGTGAAACAGCCTGATTCGACAATAGTAACAATAATAATAAACAAAAATTGTTCTTACTCATCACTACCAACTTATGTCTCACTTATAAATAACGTTTATTCGTCTTACGGATTTCAAGAACCACCGTAGAATACCATGTGGTCGTAAGTTCGTTTGTCGGCGCGTTTCTGCTGATGCTCTTCGAGTTGGCCGTGGTATTCGCAGTGAAAGAAACGACTGTCAAATATTGGCGGTGGTAATAGTGAGGCTTTGCCCATAATTGCTGCTGTCAGGTGTAAGAGTGCAAGGGGTATCTCGTCTCCGGTCCTGGCCCACTCGCGGCCGGAGCGAGGAAACAAACCTGTTGGCGTCTGCATTTTCAGAAGGTTGTCGGCGATGCTACAGGCAAGCCGCAGGAACATAGCGTTATTTGTTGCTTGATGCAGCTCCAGTAAAGCATAAATTGTTCGCCAGTCATTATGGTTGGTATCATACTTTATCGAACTGCCGGTGCCATCGGGCCGGCCTATGCTGCCAAACTCTAATTGCCGGCAAATATTGCGAACCATTTGCCAATGTATTTCATCGGAGGTTAAACGAAAAGCCATGGCATAAGCCCACAGAATGAAGCCGTCAGGTTTACGCGGGGCGAAAGAAGCTGGAACGTAATAACCGCTGCGGGATTCTTGCCATTTGATAGGTGTTCCATCAGTCATAAGAGCAATAAATTGGCCGGCTTTGGCATCATAGCTATGTCGGGTATAAGCCTTCAGGTCTTTCGATGCCCAAAAAATAAATTCATGGCCTATCATAGCATATCTACCACCAGCTTCCATCAAGGCCGAAGCGGCCTGCATTTGCGCTAAAGGCAAATTATGGTATCGACCTGTTTGGTGATAAGAAGCAACGATTTTGGCCTCATTAATAGTGGGATGTACATGCCCCAATGCGTCCTGTGCCCGGTCATGCTTGCGATAGCTCAATTGCCCGCCACAAAGCCCTGTATAGGGATCTTTGCCCTGCTGCCACCGATAGGCTAATCTGCGTGTCCAGGTCAATACATCGGTATTCTTATCGAGAATCGCAAGCGTTGCGCTGCAGTGCAATAGAGGCGGTGTAACATTGACGAAGGACAGATTATTGCTTTGGATGGGGAA
>CBDURK010000403.1:0-3007 GCA_965369645.1 uncultured bacterium
GAGCGAGTAGAACGAGGTTTGGGCGGTTATAAAGAGGGAGTGTCTGTCTTTGCCGCCGAAGCATACGTTTGCGGTCCAGCCTGCGTCGATGTCGATATGTTCGATTTTTTCGCCGGCCGGATTGAAAACCGTTACCCCCCTGCCGGTAAGGTAAATGTTGCCCTCGTTGTCAATGGTCATACCGTCGGAGCCCATCGAGCAGAAAAGCTTTTTGTTCGAGAGCTTTCCGTTTTTATCTATTTCATATACATACGTTTTTCTGTCACCGAGGTCGGCTATATAAAGCAGTTTGCCGTCGGGTGAGCCGACTATGCCGTTGGGAGTGACGAGGTCATCGGTGACGCGCACGAGTCTTTTGCGGTTCGGTCTGAGGTAATAAACATGCTTACCATCCTGCTCCATAGGGCCCCTGTTCCAGTAAGGTCTTTTGTATAAAGGGTCGGTGAAATATATTCCGCCTTTGGGGTCCTCCCAGAGGTCATTCGGGCCGTTGAGCTTTTTGCCTTTATAGTCTTTTACCAGCACTTTTACATTGCCCTGCATATCAATCGACCACAACTCGTTATCAAGGTCGGCACAGGCCAATAGATTGCCATTATTGTCGAAGTAAAGGCCGTTTGCTCTTCCGGGGCTGTCGTGAAAGATTGACATCTCGCCGTCTGTGGACCATTTGTGGATTCGATTATTGGGCTGGTCGGTGAAGAATACATTTCCCTGGGCGTCAACGGCTGGGCCTTCGGTGAACTTAAAGCCGTCTGCGAGTTTTGTTACTTTTGCTCCGGGTGCGATGATACCGGCTTGTGCGAAGTCTTCCTGAGTTAATGTTATCAGCTCGATGCCTTTTCCTGTCCCTAAATTACGGGAATATTTTCTATCCGTCGGATTATTCCAGTGTTCATGGACGCCAAGGCTTTGTAATCTTTTCTCATTGCGGGAATGGTCGGGGTCGTAGAATGTGCCCGAAGGCGGATTATCCACCAGTGCGGCCTCGTGGAGATAATCGTCCGTGCCGGGCATTCGCGCATATTTTTCAATATTTACCTGAAGTATATCCAGGCCGACAGAATCAATAGCCACGGGGTCCTGCGAAGCGAGCAGGCAGGAGGCCCAGTCATTGTTGAAAGGATCCGCCTGGAATTTTCTCGGTACGCGTTCGACGTAGTGCAGGCCGGCATAGAGACCGTCGAGCAGATATAAAACGGTTTTGCCTCCGATGTGAGCGTGGCCCATCAAATCCACGAGGTTTCTGTATTGAGCAGTTTCTTTTAAGGAAACGCTTTTGTGCATATCGAAGTAGCCTCTTTCTACGGGAGTGCGAATCAATGAGCCGTAATGGTTTTTGGCACAGAGGGTGACACCGGCAAGCGGATGGGCCTTGAGGTTGGCAAGGTTGATAAGATACTCGGCCTGTTCAAATGATTTTGGTATATAGTCCTGTTTAAAGCCCTGCGGCTTGCTGCTCCAGTACAAAGGTGTGGATGAGAACTCTTCTTTTACTCTGCCGGATTTCCCGTTACAGTCCAGATAGCAGACGTCGGGGAACTCGTTGTGCAGCATGTCATAATACTCTTTGGCGAAATAAGTCAAACCGTCACCAATAGTGATATCGGCCTGCCTGACACCGGCGGCCTGAGTTAGCTCCCTTAACAGTGCGGCGATTATCTGGGGCGAGGTATTCATATAATCTATCCAGTCCTCGAGGCCGTAGGTGTCCCGATTGACCGCCTTCATGGTACGAATGAATCCGACAAAGTTGACTTTAATTGTAATCTTCTCGCCCGGTTTGTATCCGACATCGCCTTTGTTACGAGTCTTGTTATTGTAGCGGAATATCGAATCCCAGGCGGCGGCATTTGTGCTTTTTCCCGTGAGCCTGCGGATAGTCTGTGACATCATTTTATCACAAACTTCCCGGTTCGTATGCTCCGGCTGCCACAAGTGGCCGTTTCCGGGGCCTTCCCAGTCGGTTGCATCCGGGTTATGTGCCCAGACGACGCGTCCGGGATTAATGCCTTTTGCGACTCCTATCGGCGCATTCGCAGTGTGAAGCTCGGCCATGACCAACTTTTCGCTCGTAGCGCTGAGAGCGAACAGCACCGCTCCGATGCTTACGCCGATACATGTCAGAGCTACGAGATAACGTCTTTGTGCGAGATTGATTTTGGCTTTTCTAAATGCCATTGTTGATGCAACAAGGGCTGCGACCCAGGCCACGAAACCGGAAGCCAACGGAAAAACCATCCGCTGGCACGGATACGTAGCTCGTGAGGGTTTTGGTATAACTCGTATTAAAAACCAAATCAGGGATACCAGGCCGGCTATGGGAAATATCCATACCAACCAGCGATATTTGGTTTTGCTCTTTAAGGCTTTACCTGTTTCGGGGCACGAGTGGACCTGTTTTCTTTTTGGGGATTGCATTTGTTTACCTCCTGATACTTAGCTGTTCTTTTTATCTCCAACCGAGCAGATTAATCAAGACAGAGAAAGAAACCTGAACTCAACGAAAGGCAGATTCCTATCTTAATAAGTTGAAGTAAATATAATCTAATTCGCTGAAGATTACAAGCTTTCTTTGTAAGGACAAAATGCAAAACTCGAAAATCAGCAGCAAATATGTCATTAAGAAAAAAGGGCTTATACTAACATAACTCAGTATAAGCCCCGAAATAACGGAATCTAATAAACTACCCCGCCGCGAGCGGACGGAGTATTAGAAGAGCGGTATTTTACGCCGCAAGCGGCGGGGAATACAACCCCAAGAGTAATTTAATCTTAGCTTAAGGTGTCGCGGCCGGCCGATACAGTCGAATATCATCGAAGTACATCATACCTGAACCGCCGGCAGTTGGGTTGGTTCTGTTACCTAGACCAAGTGTGACCGAAGTGACATTGGCGAGGTTCACACCCTGGTCTGCAAACGCCTGCAGGCCGATGTCCCATGCCGTCCATGCAACTCTTTGCGCCGCATCAGGATTATCATTCGAAACAACGGCGCTGTCGTTGA
>CBDURK010000404.1:0-3007 GCA_965369645.1 uncultured bacterium
GAGATTCGGCCGATATTACCAATGCGGAAGCAATCGGCATCAGTGACTTTACCGGGGTAAATTACATAATCCATTTGATTCAGACTTTCATAAAACTTTTCAAAGGAAAAATTCGGGTCATCAGGATAAATAAACGAGGTGATAATATATCCCTGGTTTTCAGGTCTGAGGTATTCTTTAAATCCCATCCGGCGCATACCTTCGATGAGAGTTTCGTAGTTTTTACGATAACGTTCGGCTCTACCCTTAACACCGCCTTCGGTTTCCAGTTCCTCAAGGGCCTGGTGAAAAGCCGCAAGGGTATGAGTAGGGGGGGTAAAACGAAATTGGCCGTTCTTTTCGAGACCCTGATACTGCTCCAACAAGTTGAAGCTCACAGTGCGTGCATAGCCGGCAGTTTCCATGAGCGAGGTGAGTTTGCATAAAATAAATGAAAAACCGGGAACACCTTCAATGCACTTGTTGGCGGAGGAGACAAGATAATCAATGCTGCACTCGGGGAGATTGATGGGCACTGCGCCGAAACTGCTCATAGCATCTACAAAATACTTTGCGTCGGATTTTGCAACAAATTCGCCGATTTCCTTGATAGGGTTGATAATTCCTGTAGTCGTTTCGCAATGCACAACTGAGACGTTGGTGATATTTTTGTCGGTTTTTAGCGTATCTTCTATTTCCCGAAGGTTCGGTATTGTGTTTTCGGGATATTCGAGTGTGATGGTATCAATCTTAAGGACTGATGCGATTTTTGCGAGGCGTTTTCCATAGGCCCCGTTGATAATTATCAGTAGCTTGCCATCGGGCGGGACCGTAGATGAAACGACTGCTTCCAGACCAAAAGTACCACTGCCCTGCATAAGAACGGCAGTGTATTGGTCCGGGTTGGCTTGACCCAGTTCGACCAGTTGTTGCCTTATTTCCTGAACAATTGCAATAAATTCAGTATCGCGAGAACCGAGGTCCCGCAGCATGGCCTGTTTAACGGTCTGACTGGTCGTCAGAGGTCCGGGCGTAAAGAGGATTTTGTCTTTCTGCTTTTTTGTTTTCATCAAATAGATTCCGAATTATTTTCAGAGGCCGTTTTTTGAGCTTCGGGGATCCAATTCCACTTTATCGCAAGGAGGGAGCCTGCGATAAAGGATATTACCACGAAGAAATAGAACAGGTTGTCCCAACCGTATTTGCTTGCTATAAAAGCGACTATAAAGCCCGATATCATTTGTCCGAGGGAGCCTACGCCATTAATGACACCGGCGGCTAATCCGGCAGCCTTTGGCGAACATGCGTCAATGGCTGCGGCGCCCGACATCAAGGCATCCGGGCCATAGGTAAAGAATCCTATCAGTGATATTCCGATTGCGTTACCAAGGTGGCTCCAGGCGGCTAATTGGGGATGGAAAAAGCATACTATAGCCAAGCCCCACATTCCCAGTGCTCCCACGGGCATACGCCGAGATTGAAAGAGTTTGTCCGAAACATAACCTGCGGCTATTACTCCGGCAAATCCCACGGCTTCATAAAGAATAGAAGTATAACCCGCTTCTGAAAGGCTGTAGCCGAGATGTTCAACCATATATAAGGGCAGCCAGAAAAATATTGCGTATCGCCCCATTTTTGTGAAGAAATACATTAGACTGATAAGCCACACTATGGGATTTTTCAGAACGACAGCAAGCAGTTCTTTTGACGACAATTTTGTATTGATTTTGCCATTCTCGGCTGAATTGCTATCATCGGATTCGTCTTCGGCAATTTCCGGAAGGCCCGCATCGCTGGGTTTGTTACGCGTAAAAGTGATAAAACACAAAGCTATAAGCGTTAGCACAGCGGACGGTACCCAGAAGCTTCGACGCCATTTCAACTTGAATTTCTGTGGATAGGTCTCTTCCAGCAAGGTCTTGTTGAACGAAATCAGATTCTTGCCTTCGAGTTCCTTTTCTGGCTGCTCAGGGGTTTTCGCAATCAAGTTCTCTATGTTAGTGGTGGTTCTATCTGATAAATGGATGCTTTCAAAGCGTTGTTCGTCGTAAAGCCATGGCCCCTGGATTACCGTATTTAGTTCTGATACCATTGCGTGGAGAAGCGTTTCGGAAACAGGCCCCGTACCATCATAAGTATTGAGTAATTGTTGGCTTTCGGGTGAAAATTGTTCTACAAGAAACTTTGAGAGCGAGTTTTGCTCGTCGCGCAGTTGAATTGCCAGGCCAGACGGGTCTTTCAGGTCGCTCGCTCGCAGCAGCATGGGGTGCGTAACTATAAACGTTGCAAGAGCCGTTGATATAATTGCACCAATGACATAGCAGGTAGCCCACCAGGACATAACGACTCCGCGTTCTTTACGCCGAAACCAGGGAGCCATATTCTTGACGGTCCCGGACCATCCTGTTGATTGCCCGGAGCCATTGATGCACAGTAACATACCAAAGAAAAATAGAGATGTGCCAAAGCCAAGAAATACATTGGCAAATATTGAAAAAAAAAGCCCGATACCAACAATCAGACGAGGACCGAACTTGTCGGATAAAAAACCGTTGTAAAACTGGCCCGCTGCATAAAACAAGCTGTAGAAGAACAGGAGCATGGCGAAATGGTCTTTTGTAAATCCATAATCCTGGCTCAGCAAGGGCATTGCTATGCTGAAATTCTTACGGCATAAATAAAAACCGGCATAGGCCAGCCAAGTTAGCGCGAAAATCCGGTAACGCCAATATTTGTATTCTTTAGTAAGTGTAATTGCCATATCTGCTATCCAAAGTTCATCAATGTAATGTTTCTTTATGTTGCTTTTTTACATAATCCGATAAGTTTTCGCAAGTTCATTGTGCATATACTGAGTTTGTACATCAGAGTTAGTCATTGGGTAACATAGAAAAATCAAGCAGACTGACAGGATCATTTTTGTTCAAATCGGCTCGTAAGTTGTCAGGGCCAAACATAAGAATACTTCCGGTATCAGTACTGACAAAGAGGCGTCCATCAGCGGCAGCCAGTCCTCGTGCTCGACCGT
>CBDURK010000405.1:0-2963 GCA_965369645.1 uncultured bacterium
CGTCCTGCCGAGTTTGAAGAAGCTGAATCCATCCTTTGGGCAGTCCTGCTTTTTCGCTCGCTTCGGTGATTATATCGGTTAATATTCTATTGGTTTTTACTGCTTCGCTTCCTCCTTTGAGCAGTACGGCATCTCCGCTTTTTAAACAGAGCGTAGAAATTTGCACAAGTGCATCCGGCCGGGACTCAAAAACCACACCAATAACACCAATCGGACAACTGACTTTATAGAGTTCCAGCTCTTTATCGAGTTCGGTGGCGGTGATTGTTTTACCCACCGGGTCATCGAGTTTAATCAGGCTCTCGATACCGGCACAAACATCGGCTATTTTGCTTTCATCAAATTTTAAGCGTTTCAGCAAAGGTCCGGCCAGATTTCCCTTTTCGGCTGTGATTAGGTCTTCTTTGTTGGCTGAGACTATTTCAGCGCTGTGCTGCTTCAGGGCTTTTGCAATCTCGACTAAAGCGTTGTTCTTTACGTTAGTTTTGACCGTTGCTAAATTTACCGAAGCTGACTTAGCGAGACGAGCTGTTTCTGAAAGATTCATTTGTAATTTACCATTGACTATCAATCATTTTATATTTATCATCGCAGTATAAGTAATAGATAATTGATAATCAATAATCAATTGTACTGCGGGTGTAGCTTAATGGTAAAGCTCCAGCCTTCCAAGCTGGTCATGTGAGTTCGATTCTCATCACCCGCTTTTGTTTTAGATTTCATTTCTGGTTTTAGATGAAACCATTGTGAAATTGACAGGTGACTGTGAAAAACGGCAGGGGGAGCGGAAAAATAATAGGCTGTTACTAAAATATTATAGTTTCGTAAGCACTTTTGATTACTTGAATTAGATTCTTTCAGGCATAGTCCTATAATAAAATATCCGAGAAATTTAGGAAAAAGTGTGGATGTTTGTTGACAAAGTGGTAGCGAGTGGTAGAATATCCCACATTGAGTTTGTTAAGTGGGACTAATACCATGTTGTTGTTAACAGGTGAATATCAGCACGTTGTAGATAGCAAAAGCAGAGTCCTCATCTCTAACAAGCTGAGAAATCAGATTGATGTTGATGAGCACGGCAGCAATTTTTATCTTCACCTCGGC
Organism: uncultured bacterium; assembly: GCA_965369645.1. GTDB lineage: Bacteria > Planctomycetota > Phycisphaerae > Sedimentisphaerales > Anaerobacaceae > NIOZ-UU13. The sequence goes on from CBDURK010000405.1 coordinate 1,105, forward strand.
GCCAACGGCATACTTTGTTTGTATCCCGAAAAATATTTCGAGCAGATCGCTCTTGCGATCAGGCCGGGCACAACAGCTCCGGATGAAGCCGTAGTTTTCGAGCGAATCAGTTTTGCTTTGGCCAGTAAGGTGGAACTTGACAACCAGGGTCGTTTACTTTTGAACGAAAGACTGCGAAAGAGGGCGGGCCTGAAGGACCAAATTACCCTTATAGGCGTCAGGGACCATATTGAGTTGTGGAACACTGAAAACTGGGAACAATATCTTTCAGACCATATGTCTCAATATCAAAAACAGGTTTCACAGGCTCGGCAGGTTGTCCTGTACGAGCAGAATAAAGATGGTTAATTTTTTTAATGGAGGCAGTATGATTGGAATGGATTCAAATCATTGTCGCATTGTTGCCGGGAGTCTCGTCGGTGAAAGAGAGGTTGATGAACGGACTTTCTCCTCCCTGTCAATACTACGTGAACGTCTGGAGCGATTGAGGAAAATCGACGGGATTTTCTCCGGCATCAAGTTTTCGCCTGCAGTTGATAAACTTCAGGAACAGAAGATCAAAGTAGCTGTAGGCTGATTTCGAGGTGCTCTATTTCTACTGCGGATCTTTGATGTGTGTTGAGTATTGCATAGAGAAGTATCGCAGTACGATACAATACACGAAATGACAAAGGATATATGCGATACGACAGAAGTGGATGGCTCGATAACAGAGCATATTCCGGTTCTGGCTGAGACGTTGGCCGAGCAGATAAAATTGCCACCGGATGGCGTGATGGTCGATGCGACCACAGGACAAGGAGGTCATAGTTTTCTGTTCGGAAAGACTTTGGGCCCTAAGGGAGTAATCGTCGGTCTTGATGTTGATAAAAATTCTATCCAAAGGGCCCAATTTATATTAAAAGACCTATCCTGTAAGGTCATTTTAGTTCAATCAAATTTTTCCCGAATAAGCGAGCAGGTCCAGGAGCAGGGTATAGAGAAAGTAGATTTCATATTAGCGGATTTGGGGCTTTGTTCGGCCCAATTGGCAGACAGCCGGATGGGGCTAAGTTTTCTTCAGGATATGCCGCTCGATATGAGAATTGATAAAAGAATAAAGAGTACTGCTGCCGATATAGTTAATAAGACAGATGAAAAATCTCTGGCCGATTTAATATATGAATTCGGCCAGGACAGGGCCTCGCGGCGAATTGCACGATTTATAGTGCGTGAACGTAAAAGCGGGCCGATAACGACGACCGGGCAGTTGGCAAAGATAGTATGCAGGGCAATGGGAAAGGCAGGCAAAGGCAGCAGAAGAAGGATACATCCGGCTACCAGGACTTTCCAGGCCCTGAGAATCGCCGTTAACGACGAATTAGAGAATTTGAAGAGACTGCTTGATTCATCGCCGGGACTGCTGAACGACAAAGGGTATATAGCGGTCATTAGTTATCACAGTCTCGAAGACAGGTTAGTTAAGTATAATTTCAAAGAAAATAAAAGTGAAAGTATTTACAGGATCATTACCAAGAAACCGATTGTGCCCACGCGAGAAGAAATTGCCGAAAATCGACGAGCGCGAAGTGCAAAATTAAGAATTGCACAGAAACAATAATATTGTTGAGCGTATTGTGTACTACGCAGCTATGCGATACGCAAAAGAAAATGGAGTTTCATTATGACTTCTGACGCCAAAGTTGGATTGCTTTTAGGATTGTTTTTTATATTTGTCATTGCGTTTATAATAAACGGTCTGCCGCGTTTTCGCAGTGACACAAACACTAACGAACTGACAACTATGGCCAACTCTCCGAATGACTCTTATATCGGGTCTAATGAACGTAAGGCTCGGGCATCTTTTCGTCGAGAAAGGC
>CBDURK010000406.1:0-2957 GCA_965369645.1 uncultured bacterium
CGGCTTTGCGTCTATGAGGAATCTCCCAGAAGAAAATCGAATGGCCAAGCCCCTCAAGTCGCTGGGCTATTGCGGAAAAATCGTCACAGGTCGCTCCGACGCTGCAAATTAACCTGTCGGGAAGAGGGAAATGCGCACCTGTAACAAAAGCCCCTAACATCGCACGTACCGGACAGAATGATTCGTCGATACCAAGCGAGTCGGCAATGCTCAACAGGCCTGCACTTAACTCCATAACACATGGAATCCACCAGGCAGCGTCGGGGTAAAAAGCCACTACATTTTCAAACGAATACGCCATCACCGGAACAGTGCCCAAATCTTTCATCGTGCCGATGATTTTTTTTCCGGCTGCCCGGGCATCACGCAGGCGGTCTTCTTCTGTCAGCAGAAAATTCCACAACCTAAGGGCCGCAGCAGAATTATCAAACCGAAGCTTCAAAAGCCGCTGGTCGCCGTCGTCGAGATGCCGACTGAGCGGCCCGCCGTAGTCAGGTTGGTATGTCCCCGCTCTTAACAACTGTTCGTATCGCAGGTCCCACTGGGCAAGTGTGATTCGTTTCGGCATGTCACTCACTGCAAAGTCTCCAAAAAGGCACGTATTCGATTGGTTGTCCTTTGCTTTGCAGTTTGGTTATTACCGGCGGTGTCAATATCAAGAACGGGCAAGTCGGTCCAGTCTTTTAGCCGCTGAAGCTCGGCGTGCCACATATCGCACCACACGTAACGATGAAAAATAATCCCACGTACTGCTGTGTCGGCAAGCCTGCATTTAAGCCATTTATAAAGCCCGCTGTTCGGCCTGCGGGACGCATCCTGGATACCGTAAAAATATGCTCCGGCCAGCTCCAATAACGGCTTGTCCCTCAGACCAAGACGGTCAAACGGCGCACACATACCGCGCTGCCCGGTTTCAGCAGCATCCAGCACTATGTGCCCGCCGGCTTCTTCCACAATATCAAACATATCAAAGTCCTGCCTCATCAACGGCCCGCCTAAAATCGCCAAAGGCACGCCTTCGATTTGCTGTTCGGGTAATGTGATATTGTTTAGTGTCTCACAGGGACCATCCCGGCCAAAGGCAGCGACTATTTCGGCGTACTGCCTGGCAGGCAAATACCCCCCCGCCGTAAGAATAGATGTACGGGCGGTGTCATAATCGAGCATTATCTTTGCCAGAGCATCGTCCGATGGTGACTTGCCGCCTAATCCGATTAGAAATCGGCCGAGCCGTTTTAGCTCATCAATATACAGTTTTTGCACAGTAACATTCTGCCATGTGTTCGGAACATTCATAAGAAATAATGGAGTATCACATCTGCGGAGGAGAATATCGTAAGCGCGTCGCATCTGGTCGCATACCGTTGTTATCACAACACCTCCGGCTTTTTTATCCGTCATCACCTCATTAATAAAGCCCTGGACAAAAGGGCAAAGACCTTCTGTGCGACCGGGCCGGCCGGCAGCGCCCGCTGCATCGGGTATTATTCTGCTCGGACGCAAACCATGGGCCGCAATCCACTCGGCAGGTATATATGGGCAGGTGTAGATAATTGTTTTCATCAGATACCTCAGTCGGAATCGCTTGCTCTCTCGCGGACTGTTTCGAATAATGCTTCAACTCTCAACGCGATACGCGCCGAATCTGACGGTGAGTAGTCCGTCTCAATCCGAAGATACGGGATACCCAACTCTTCGGCGGCCAGCTTTTTCACAAGGTATGATTCGACATCATACGTCAGGCAGGCCTGCCAGATAAGCTCTATAATGCACTGCGGGCGGTATTCGGCAAACAACTCACGAAGCACGTCCATTCGCCGGTCGTTTTTCGTCATTACCGAACACGGCAAACGAAAATACTTTTCAGCCAAGGCGACTATCGGGTCCTCGATTGTTTCGTCAACGTCCTCAAGAATTGGCTTGAGCCCGGTACAGTTATCCATACATACAACAAGTCCCCCGTGAGATTCGATAATATCAAGAACCCGCTCGGAGCCATGGACTATCGGCACACCTGTCATCAGCACCCTGACCTTAGAGTCCTTCGGGCAATCTGCTTTTTGAGATTTATAAAACTTAATCGCTTCTTCGTACTGCTTAAAATCGGCGCAGATACCGGAGATATTACTCTTAAACTCCAGCAACTGCCTACCCGTTAAGGGGGGTGATTGTGATTTCATTAATTCCGCCAACTGGCGCCTCAACTTGCGTTCGCGATTCATAACAGTTATTGCTTTCTTAATTTTTTCATCCGTTACTTCTACGTCAAAATGCTCCTGAAGTTTGGTCCTTAGCTTGCGCAGCTCAGAAATCCAATGCGCCATCGCATCGCTGTCCTGGGATTTTTGAGGCAGTTCCAGCACATACATAGGCCGGGTCTGGTTCATCAACTCGTACATCTTCTTTTTGCCGTCGCAGGTTGTCTCGGCAACAATCAAATCAGCCATTTCGAGGAAGGGATTCGCCTTTTCGAGATGATAGCCATACGTTGATTTAATCAGCGGGCAAAGGTTTGCGGGCAGGTCTTCTTCGGCAGGGCCAATCATCTCGGCCGAGCCGCCGCACAGACATACAGGCACGGCATCAGCAGCTATAATCAACTCCCGCGGGGTATATTCACACATAATACCAACTACGTGTTTGCCATTAGCTTTGGCCTGCACAGAGTGCTCGTAACAATTCTGTATCATCTTGCCGAACCACTCTAAAGGGCCGCTCGTATTGATTTGTGATTTCCTGTCACCACAGCATTTTGCCATTTTCATCCTCAAATCTTAAAAACAAAGTTCACTTCCTGCGTGCGACAAACAGACCCTGGGCAATTTTTCCCGCATGAGCCAGCTCCTGCATAAAAACCATTTCCGCAGCCATCGACTGCATCAGTTCGCTGTTGAAGCCTATTATTTTCAGGGCATCATAAGTCAACTGCATATTAAGCATATTCAAATACAAATCAA
>CBDURK010000407.1:0-2941 GCA_965369645.1 uncultured bacterium
ATCGTAAATAAAATAATTTTGAATTCACAGGCCGTCAGAGGCGGCGGTCGAATTTGGACTGGAGAATAATGTTTTTTTGGAAAACTGTCCTGCTGTATCGACTGATGCCCAAATGTGCTTGTCTGTCCCCCAGCAAACCAGCTAATCAATACAGCAAGAATTAACCATGTTGTAATAAACGGAATAATACCTATTGTCATATTGCATCCCCAATAATAATAATTAGTTGTATCGGTTCATATTCGATTTATTCCTTAATCAAACTGACCCGTTCCCTCATGCATTTTCCTTGTTTTTTCATGCGAAATGGATGTTTGAAAGACTCGTTGTGACCTTGGTGAATAGTGTCTTTTTCATGTATGGTTTGAAAGTTAATGTTTTCAATACTGATATTCATTTTATTTCCAGACGTTCTCATGTCACGGCGAACAGGCTGTGCCGGGTAATGCGATAAAATATTATTTTTTATATTATCCGGCTTAGAGAATTTTTTTCGGCAGGGGTGCAGTTTGAGATTGAGTTTGTTTTGTTTAATACAGAATACAGGATACAGAAAAAAGACAGCGGGCAGCTCCCGACCCCCGGCAGAAGTGCCGTGTAAGTACACCCAGGGGTAAACTCTTTCAAATGATTATTATTGATTATTGACTATTTTTAGAATTAAGAATTGGCCGGGGGGGGGTGGATTTTCGTTAGAAGAGGGTTTGACAAGGGGCGATAATGTGTTATAATTGATATATTAGATAAAGATTAGAAATCTTTAGGCCCCAGACGAAGAGAACTAACGTTTACGGCTTTTCTGTTGAGTGATTTATCTGATAGGAGTGACGATGGCAAAAAAACTAAAGACTTCGGCTAAGGACAGGAAATGCTCGTATCCGGACTGTGAGCATCTCTTGAGTATCTATAACCATGAGGATTACTGTCATGTACATCGCGATCAGGTGTCTCAGGAGCGAAATCGTAAGGTTCCATATCACCATCCTTCATAAACTCTTTTAAATGATTATTGATTATGGGTTTCCGCTAAAGACATGCGAGGATGACAATATTATTGGGATTGAGGGGGAGTGAGATTATCTTGTTCTTTTTAGCAGGGCCATTGCGAGCTGTCTTAGGGTGTCGGCTTTTCTTCCGAAGGGTTGCAATGCGGCCATAGCCTCTTCAGCGAGCTTCTTTTCTAATTGCCTTGCCTTTTCGATTCCGAGGATGGCGGGGTAGGTACACTTGGCGGCTTTTGCATCTTTGCCGGCGGTCTTTCCCAAATGTTCACTTGAGGCGCTTACGTCGAGGATGTCATCGGCAATCTGGAAACCCAGGCCAATTTTGAGGCCGTATTCGCTCAGTCTGTCCAGTTGTTCGTCTGTCGCACCACCGCAGATTGCTCCGGTCGCAGTTGCGCAGCGGAACATTTTGGCGGTTTTGTTGGTGTGGATGTACTCCAGAAGCTCTTTATTTCCGCCGGCCTTTTCCGCTTTCAAATCCGCCATCTGCCCGGCTATCATACCGGAGGGGCCGGAGTCCAGAGCAAGTTGACTGATTAGTTTTACGGCTACGGCAGAGTCATCGACTTCTTTTGCCAGAATCTCGAACGCGAGGGTTAGGAGGGCGTCGCCTGTAAGGATGGCGGTGGCTTCATCGAAGGCCTTGTGGCAGGTTGGCAGGCCGCGGCGAAGGTCGTCGTTGTCCATTGCGGGCAAATCGTCGTGTACGAGGGAATAGGTATGCACCATTTCAATGGCGGCGGCGGCAATTTCGGCGTTGTGATTGACCTGGCCGCTGATTAGCTCGCAGCACCACAGTACGAGCGCCGAGCGAAGACGCTTGCCCGGGGCGCTGAGTGTGTAGCTGAGTGCTTCTTTTAGCCGGCTTTCTATCTGACGGGGGGCTAAAAGCTGCAGAAGCAGGTCATCAACAAACTGAGCTTTCTGAGATAACCGGGCATTAAAATCCATTGTTGACATACGATTTTCGAGCGTCTCCTGACAGTTCACTATTGACAAATGAGTATTGATTATAGATTATTGAAAATGTTAAATACTAAACGATAAATAGTAAACAGCAATTTAAAAATGATTTTAATTCTCGGCGTTACTGCATCGGGCAAAGGGCGATTAGCTTTTGATTTGGCGGAAAGTCTGGATGCTGAAATAATCAGCATTGACTCGATGAAGGTCTATCGCCGGATGGATATCGGTACGGCCAAGCCGCCGCAGGAGGCACACCGGGGTATCAAGTATCATCTTATCGATATTATAGAGCCGAGTGATTCTTTTAGTGCGGGGGCGTTTCGCGAGCGGGCCCTGAGTGCGATGGAGCAGATAGAGGGGCGGGGGAAAAAGATTATCGCGGTCGGCGGGACGGCTTTGTATATAAAGGCGTTGCTGTACGGCCTTTTCGAGGGGCCGGGAAGCGATAAACAGATACGGGCCGAGCTGCATGAGCGGGCAGAGACGCAGGGTTTGGCGGAACTTTATCAGGAATTGACGAAGATTGACCCTATAGCCGCCGAGCGCATAAATCTCAACGATTCCAAGCGCATCATTCGCGCTTTGGAGGTTTACCGGATCACGGGCAAGCCGATATCGAGTTTCCAGAGGCAATGGGACGATTCCGACGTTAAACACGACTGGACGATAATAGGGCTTAGGCGGGAGAAGGCCGAAGAGAGCAGGCGGATTAACAGCAGGGTGAAAAAAATGATTGCGGCCGGGCTTGTCGATGAGGTCAAGGCGCTGCTGGGTGAAGAGAAGCCTTTGAGCAAACAGGCGCGATGCGCTATCGGATACGCTGAGATAATCGAATCCTTAAATGGGCGAATTGAACTGGAAGATGCAGTCGAACTAATAAAGAAGAATACCAGGCGCCTGGCAAAGAACCAGCGCACCTGGTTCAAGACTTTTAAGGATGTTCATTGGCTTGATATTGAGCCGGAGGAAAC
>CBDURK010000408.1:0-2940 GCA_965369645.1 uncultured bacterium
TGAGGCTCAACGTTTGCTCAAACAGTTACAGGAGGGCAATTAACTCATGAATAAATCACCAAATCCATCAATTGAGAATGTTGCAGGCAGTAATTTTAGCGGCAGGGATCACGAAATCATATTGCTTAATCAAAAAGAGTGGTCGTATGTTAAAAAGCGATATAACTTAACACCTCGTGAGTGCCAAATAGCGGAGTTGATCTGCCAGGGTCTGCACAATGGTAAAATAGCTAAATATTTGCACATCAGCCCGGGTACTGTAAAAACTCACACGAGAAATATTTATCGAAAGACTCGCGTCAAAAGTAAAATTGCAATGCTCTTAAGGTTTGTCACTGATGTAAGAGCAATTTCTTCGCAATATGATCAGACACATTTCACTACAATCTCAGATTAAGAAAAGTATGTCTGGATTTTGCCATCTTAGAAAAAAAACATAATTCAGAAAATATATCAGCATTTCACTGAAAACTACTTCAATACTAAACTTTGTATTTACTCTTCAATTTGCTGTAGTTCTCACTTACCAACGAATGGCATTGCCATTCATATTCAATAAAACACTTCCAACCTCGGTATCTTAGCCCGCCAACAAACAGTCTTTGTTTATTCTCTCAGCTCCTGGAACACATACTCTCCAGAAATTCCCCGTTTGCAGGATATTTCCTGAGCAGCTTAAAAAGTGATTCCATAGCTTCCCGTGTCCTGTAGTTCGACAACACACGCCGGAGCGTGGCCAGACCACGGCTATAATCCTGACTGTAGAGTTTGTCTTCCTTTCGTGTGCCACTGGCCGGTATGTTGATTGCGGGAAAGATTCTTGCTTCGGCCAAAGACCGGTCGAGAACGATTTCGCTGTTACCTGTCCCCTTGAACTCTTCAAATATTAACTGATCCATTCTTGAGCCGGTATTGATCAGGCACGTTGCGATAATGGTAACAGAGCCTCCGTTTTCAATATTACGTGCCAGTCCGAAAAGACGGCGTGGTACTTCCAGTATGCCTGCTTCAAGTCCGCCGCTCATAGTATGACGGCGAGGGTCACCTCGCCGCCGGGGTCGGTTATTAAACGCTCTTCCCAGGCGCGTGAGACTGTCAATTAACAGTACCACCTCACGCCCGCACTCCAGTTCTGATTGTACATGGGCGAGTATCAGTTCGGCCAGTTCGACGTGTTTTTCCGTACCGTGGTCGCTTGTACTGGCCACCACTTCCACGCCCTCCACAGCTCTGCGAAAGTGGGTGACTTCCTCGGGCCGCTCATCCACCAAAAGCACAATAATACGGCTTTCAGGAGAGCATTGGCGAATCGCCTGGATAGAATGTTCAAGCAGAACGGTCTTTCCCGCTTTGGGCGGAGAGACAATCAGTTGACGTGTGCCCTTGCCTATTGGTGCTATGAGATCAACTATGCGCATACTTTCTTGACCGCAACTGCCCAGGTCAAATCGTTCATCCGGATCGATTACTGTCAGATCGGCAAAGCGTGTACGTTTGAGGTAGGCTTCCGGTCGCATGCCTCCGAGAGATTCGATGGATACTAATCTGAGTCCGCCTTTTTTACGTTCGACCAGACCGGTGACGGCTGCCCCTTCAGTAAGGGCAAAGCGTCGATTTAAATCCGGGTGGACTCTCACCTCGGACTGCCCCGAATGATAAGAACGGTCGGCGGTTCTTATCGTAAACTGTCCTTTGTTGATACGCTTCAGTATTCCAGTAATTGTTTCGGTCATCAAAATCTTCCATGATAATATATTAATTAGATGGTGTTTAAGGAAACACTCATATTATAGCATCTTGTTCCGCATTGACAAGTGGTTGATGATGGTTTTGTGCATTATTTCATTTTTTTTCGATTTACCTAAACGCTGGTGGAAACAGGTGCGTACCAACAATCCTTTGGAGCGTCTGATTCGGATGTTATGGATTCGTCTGTGTCCGGTGGGCTGTTTTCGTGATGAAACTGCTTTCGAAAGAGCAATATTTGGCTAACTCCTTTGATGGCACAAAATATGACTTACACGTAATATTTGACGTTATCTTGTCCAGACAGGACTTGCACACGCTAAAAAACAAAGGATATAATACATATTCTATTTTGCAAGTGTTTAATCGCATCATTCAATCCCTGTATTAGTAAGTGAGTTCTCAATGCTCTGACTTTCTATCAGCGTATGTGAAGGTTGTCTGCTATTACATAAAAAAAGCGGGACCTATACTACATGTATGCAATACAGGTCCCGAATCGGTGCGAATCTGTAATATCAAATACGCAATCTTAGCTGCTCAAAAGCCGAGCTTAAGGTGCCGGTGGATACAGTCGAATATCGTCGAAGTATAACATACCTGCTCCGCCGGCTACCGGATTATTCCTGTTACCAACACCAAGTGTAATCGAAGTTACGTTAGCAAGGTTCACGCCCTGGTCGGCAAAAGCCTGCAAGTCAATATTCCATTGGGTCCAGGAAGATGCTTGCGCTGCATCTGGATTATCATTAGTAACCGTTGCGCTGTCGTTAAGAACGGCATACATCGGTTCTGCAGAATTGGCCGAACCGCCTCGGTACCAAACTGTTAATCTGTTGACACCTTTGATTGTCCAGTCACTGTTGGAAGTCAATGTTAAAGTCGCCTCTGATTTGCCGACTGCGTTGTCGTATGCAAACGGCATCGACTGATTGCCATTGTGGACAATAGTCTGCTCGGCAAATGGAGCATTAGCATTACCAACAACAGAGCCGTTCGTTGCAGGGTTGTCGAATCCGTCCAACCAGACATTAAATATTCTGTTGCTCTCTGGGTCGGCGGGGTCAAGGTCATTGTAGCCCTCCATATCGTCCACAATAAGGAATTTGGCCGTAGTGAAGCTCCATAGAGGACCTGTCCACGGGCTGTCGTCGTTGGCGTTATTTACCTCATCAACACGCCAGTAATAAGTAT
>CBDURK010000409.1:0-2939 GCA_965369645.1 uncultured bacterium
TCTATACCGAGCCTTCCCGCCGGTGATGCCGGATCAAATGTAACTATACCAGCTTTGAACTCTAAAACAAGCGGATCAACGAGCAGGTTCCCGGAATCGGCCTTGAACTGGTAAGTTCCTGATTGGCTGTAATTTTTCAGCTTACGAGCCTGCACGATTCCCTCTTTACTGAACAGCACGTTATTTCGCAATGTCATAATCGCATCAGGATTTTCCAGTACGATTTTACCTTTGGCATAAACAATGTTTTTCTCCACGGTATAGTCCGATGACTTCGGGAACGTCAGTCTTACATCCCCGTCGCTGATAAAGACGTTGTTGCGGATAGTATTTCTTTTGGCCATGTGGTTATGTGAAGGCCTGGCTATACCAACGGACAGATTGCCTTCAACCAGGCAGTTCTCAGACCTCTCGTCGAGGTAATAAGCCGATGCGCCATAACCGCCGGTGTCAACGATATCCCGGATGAAATTGCCTCTTAGCACAAGACCATTACCGGCAAAACAATAGATGCCCGCGCCATCGTGCAGCTCCTGCATCGCGTGATAAATCAGATTGTGCTCGATGCGGTTGTTTTGTCCGCCGCAATTAACAGCGGTATAAGGCGTCTCGTGGATTTCGTTATGGCTTATCAAGCAATCCCTGCCTCCGCCCTGCAAGGCAATGGCACTGGGATAAGTAAGACCGACGTCATGTATGTGATTGTCGCTGATAATACAACCGGTGCCGCGACATCTAATCCCGCAAGCGCCGGTATGATGTACCTCACAGCGCTCGATGCGAAGATTATTGCCGGCAGCTTTGATTCCCTGCCCGCCGACGTTGAGAATTTCAAGCTCAAGCAGCCGGCAGTTCTGAGCTGATGTTATAGTAACAGCGCCCTCGAATTTACCCGCACCGAAGCCGCCGGCCTTAAGCGGCGTTGTCGTAACCGAGAGCGTTATACCTCGAATGGTTATATCCCTGGCCGGCTTATCTTTGGTCCCTTCAATCCGAATGATAGATTCGATGGTCGGCGCTAAAACTTTTGCCTTCGTCATATCCTCGCCGGGCCCGGGCCAGTAAACTACCTTGCCCGCCGAGCGGTCCAGATACCACTGTCCCGGTCTCGTCAAACCCTCGCGCACATTCCGGACAACATACTTTTTAACCCCGAACGCCCCCGGCGGATGACCGGATGGATTGGCAAAGGTAAGAGTATGAGAGACCGTGTCCATAGCGAGGATACCCACCATTGACTCGTCCCACATGTGATAGACAGTAACTTCGGCGTTGTTAATGTCCAGCCACGGGCCGAGGTCTTCCGGGCGATACTTTAACGTGGTCAATTCCTCTTTCGTAGGCTTGCGCTTCCATCCACCGCCTGTAGTGCTCATCCAGGGCACATCGAAATTGCTGAGATGTTCGAAATATCCTTTCTCGGGTAACCGCCCGCGCGGGCAAAAGCGCCCGTTGACCACCAGAGCCCGGAAGTCCCAGCTTCCACTCCTTACGCCGGAAAGCTCGGCCGAATAGAACTTCTCGCCATCTTTCTTCCAGCCAATAACTTTTCGACCGCCATAGATATCCACCTTGGTACCGGGCGCCGATTCTATGCTCAGGCCCGCATCTTTGTCTGTAAGCACCAACGGCTCATCGAAAAAATACCGGCCTTGCTGAATGATTATTTTTTTCTGCTGTTTCGTTCCGAGCTTCCGCGAAGCCTTGCACGCCGCTTCAAGCGTTGCGAACGGACCATCCGTTCGTTCTTCATTTGCCTGGGGCAGTCGGCCCGACCAGGAATCATCGCCGTTAACTGCAACATAATAAACGCTGTCCCCTGCACCGCTTTCTTGAGCAGACGCTAAACCTACAGCCTGCAACAGACCCGGCTTCTGCGTTTGAACACACGCGAGAAAAGCCAACAAAACTATAATCGTAATTCGATTTGTGAATAATCGATTTTCCCTCATTTCCTGCTCCTCTAAGAATTTAACCGAATGATTCATAAATCCGGCTATGAAACAATATTGTTTTTAACAAAAACCGCTTAAATAAGGAAGCCCAAAATCCGGGCCGGAAACGAACGAATCTAAAAAACAAATTTGCCAAAAGCATTCTACATTACTATTATGTTAGGTATGTAAACAAAGATTGTATTTCATAAAACAATCGGGGTCAGTTATGGATGTATCTGAAAACGTCATTCCAGCTTTGCTGCTTACCGCCGTCGCGGGGCTTTCGACAGGAATAGGAAGCGCAATCGCCTATTTCATCAGGAAACCAAAGGTTATTTATCTTTCCATCTCATTGGGTTTCTCAGCCGGTGTGATGATTTACATTTCCTTTATGGAGCTATTATCATCAGCCATAAAAACCTTAGGTGAATTTCGGAGCATCATTGCCTTCTTCGTTGGAATAGCCGTTATTGGCTTGATAGACCTTCTGATACCTGCAGCCGAGAATCCGCACGAATTCAAAGATCTTGATGATACTTCGAAACAACAGACAAACGAGTCCCTTATGAGAACCGGACTTTTAACCGCCTTAGCTATCGGGATTCATAACTTCCCGGAGGGTCTGGCCACATTTGCAACCGCTCTGAGTGATGTCAAGCTTGGTCTGTTTATAGCTATCGCGATTGCCATTCACAACATACCCGAAGGCATCTCGGTATCAATGCCGATATTTTATGCAACGGGCAGCAGAGGCAAGGCATTCTTCTACTCCTTTCTTTCCGGTGTCGCCGAGCCAGTGGGGGCAATTGTAGGCTACCTTATATTAATGCCGTATATATCCGAGAATCTAATCGCATATCTCCTGGCATTCGTCGCAGGAATTATGATATATATCTCGATGGACGAGCTGCTTCCTATGGCCCATCGCTATGGTCACGAACATACGGTTATTGCAGGGATAGTTGCAGGGATGCTCGTTATGGCGTTCGGGCTTTTGCTGCT
>CBDURK010000410.1:0-2936 GCA_965369645.1 uncultured bacterium
GCGGATATCCACAACCTCATCGCGGTTCGGCACGGGACTGCCGGCAAGCTTCGTATTGCCAAGCATGACCTGCTGGATCTCTTCGAGGGTCAACACCTTGTCATAGATACGAGCGTCGTCGATTACACCGATGAAGCCGGAAGTGTGGTAGGGAGACTTGCCGATTCTTACTGCTCCCCCGGTGTCCGTATCGATCGCCGTTTCCTGCGAAGTGGCGGTGGTTTCGGGTTGGCCGTCTAAGTAGAGCAGGGTATCCAGCACGTCCGGCGTCCCGTCATCTTCAAACGTAACTGCCACGTGATGCCATTGCCCGTCGGCGATGTTCGTCACGCCGTAGTGGTACCCGCCGTTGACTTCCACACGCAGGCCGCCTGTGGCGTCGGAACGCATTCTCCATTTATTACCGGTCGTATTCAGACCCCAGGACATAATCGTGCGGTTGGCCTCCGTGGTTTTGATCCATGCACAGAGAGTTCGGGCAGCCGTGCCTGTAATACCCGGATACCCGGCCGCTTCAACATAGTCGTCGGCGCCGAACATCAACGCAGTGCCTTGAAAACCATCGACCCACTGGGCTTCGCCATTGATGATGCCGTGATTTCCGTGCCCGGACCAGTCCACCGCGGTTCTGCCTTCGGCTTCGTCCAGCGTCCACCATAGGGTGAGATTTGGGTTCGTGACCTGGACATCGGACACAGTTGCGAAGCTCCAGACATCGCCCTTATGCGTAACCCCGGCGGCAAACTCATCGATACGCCAATAGTAGGTCTTGCCCGATTCGAGCGTGCCGGGGCTGTAGGTTGGATCTGTCAGCAACTGGCCGCCTTCGGCATTGTTTACATCGTCGAAATTATCGCCGAAATGAACATAGTGCAAGCTCGCAGCCATCCCGGCCGCCCAGTCGAGACTCACATCCGGCAGCACATATTTGCCACCGTCAGCCGGGCGGGGATTGTAAGCCTTCTGAGGCTGTACCCAAAAGCTCCATACATCACCCTTCCATGGACTATTCGGCTCGGCTTCATTTACCTCATCGATACGCAAATAGTAAGTCGTGCCCGGTACAAGACCTTCGTGATAAGGCATACCTGGAAAGCCGACAATAAATTCAGTTCCGACCTGATTGCCAAGGAAGACGCTTTCGGCTCCGCTGTCCACATCGTCGAAATTATCGCCGATATACACATCATGCGAGACAGCAAAACCTCCCGGTTTCCATGCAAGGTTCACCCATGTGTCGGTATATATGACACCATCAGTAGGCTCGGGGCCAAAGGCATAAGGAAATATTTTACCTTCCATAGCGGTAAGAAGCTCGGCCTCTGAGATTGCATGATCGTACATTCGAAATTCATCAATGGTACCGGCAAAAGTATTGCTGTCGTTTCTGTTCTGACCTAAGCGAAATTGGTTGATTATTGAATCGTTTAGAGTTCCCTCGTTGGTTAATTCGCCGTTGTAGTAGAGTTTTGCGGCTGTACCCTCGGCGATTATCGCAAGATGAATCCAATCCAGGCTGGCGGTGCCGAATATCAATCCACTGGGATTAATCCGGTAACTGCCCGGGTCACTACCTTCGACATCAATCTGGAAGCCTGCGGAGTTCGGAAAATGACCGCTAAATGGACTGCTGTAGTTGTCCTGCCCTAAAGTAGTTGCTTTTACCCAGAATGTTATACTGAAGGCCGGCCAGGCTGTTGCTTCTTCAAGGGAATACAATACGTTATCATCGTCGCCATCGAATTCAAGCGCACTACCGCCGCCATGACCATCTACCCACTGTGGGTCGCCGATGAATTCACCATCATAACCATTGCCGGAATTATCAAAGGCGGTAGTGCCGGAACCCTCATCAAGTCCCCAGCGAACCACGAGGTCGGCTGAGGCATTGCTGGCTATGCTCAGAACCAAAACAAGAGAAATTAAAAAAAACAATTGCTTACACATAATCAGACCTCCTTAAAAAGGTTAAAATAATTATGAATTATGCTTTGGTCACACACCAAAACACTCATTGTTTTCGAGAAGTGTCTACGAGGATTGTCAAAAATCGATTGCTTATCAGATAGAGATAGGGAGTGTCGAAACCCGGCAATCGAAGATCGAAAACCACCTCCTTCCTTTTCAAAGCCAACTATGAGCTATTAACTGAAATATGCCAATCTTAACTGCGAGATAGAAAGTTTTCACTTGACACAATGCAACTCGTTTATTAATCTAAATTTAGCAGAAAGTTATGGAAATTCAGCCTGGCGAAAAAAAAGAATATTAAATCCTATAACTTTATTTATACCAGATTAGCCGCTTTTGCGTCAAGGGAAATCCCTTGTATTAGACGCGTTTTTTTGATAAGATTATACAGGAATTCGCGGCTTTATTGATTTTCGAACCGTGAAAAGCGTTTTTAGGAAGCATTTAACCGGCAACTTAATCTAAGGTGAGAAGGAGCACAGGTGGAATATGAACGAGATAAAATTTTTTGAGCCTTTTGGAATTAAAATTATCAGCCGCAGAACTGCACGGGACATGAGAGGTTTTACATTAATCGAACTTCTGGTAGTTATCGCTATCATTGCTGTTTTGATGGCTGTTCTGATGCCGGCACTGAACCGCGCCCGTTTACAGGGTAAACGGGCTGCCTGCATGGGCAATCTAAAGCAACTTACCTTAGCTTGGATTATGTACGCTGATGAGAATGATGATAAAATACCCTATGCAAATCCCAATTCGGATGGTTGGGTGGAGTGGATTAGCAATCAAGACGCACCTGAACAACAAAAACGCGCAGGCATCAGGGGAGGAACCCTTTATGAATACTGCCCCAATGAGAAGTCCTACTGTTGTCCCACCGGGATACGAGGTGAGGTGGTCACCTATGCGATTATGGACGCGATGAACGGTTATTCTGGTCATCCCTGGTCTGATGGGATGACCTT
>CBDURK010000411.1:0-2931 GCA_965369645.1 uncultured bacterium
TATAATTTCTTTAAATATTCTTGTTCATTGTGCCGTATTAAATACATAGCAATGGGTTCCTTCGGAAAATGCTCCTTAGTTGGGAACGTTTGACATATTTTCGAACGAATTTTTTTGAGATAGAAGTAATGACATGTTCACTTCGGAAATTATTGAGTCAGGATATTGCCAGAACGAGCCGAAGTCTTATCTTTTTCGTCCTGTTCTGTCTGTACATCCGGTTCGTTGTTGATTTGCGATTGATTTATAATTGTGCCGGGGTTATTACGAATTTCCCTGTCTTTTACAGAGGCTGGGCGTTCTTTCGCGAATTCTTATCACATCCGGGCGGACTTGTTGAATACACAGGAGCGTTCCTGTCTCAGTTGTTCTATATTAGCTGGGCCGGAGCACTCGTGGTAACGATACAGGCTGGACTAATATCCGTATGTATAGGCTATATCTTAACATCCGTACACTTGTCTCATCTTCGCCCGCTCCGTTTCATTCCACCGGTTCTTTTGCTCATTACTTACAATCAATATACGTATCACTTCATTACCACATTAGCATTTTTAGTAACGCTGGTTTTCGTATGTTTATACTTAAGGATTACACGTTCTCTTAGTTCAAGCTCCAGTCGTCTTGTTGTTGCCCTGGTTCTTTCCGTCATTCTGTACACGATAGCCTCCGGAGCATATTTGCTCTTTGCGGCAGTCTGTGCGATGTACGAATTACTTTTCAGACGCCAACGCTTGTTAGGGCTTTTATATCTCTTATCAGCCGTGGCCATTCCATACGTTGAGGGAGTTCTGATCTTCGGCGTAAGTATTATCGATGCCTACAGCGATTTATCTCCTTTATCCTGGAAAATCCTGTCTTTTGATAATCGCAGAAAGCTGATTGTTATAATCTTCATACTTTATTCGCTTTTGCCTTTAACTATATTTGCCTCGGGATTCTGGCAAATAATTCGAAACTCAAAAATAAAAAACTGCCTTAAGGCAGATAAGATATTTCTCAATACGTTGCCGGCAAAAATGAAATTCAATATCAAATCGCCAGTACTGAAATGGATTATCGAATCATCGGTTCTGCTGGCCATTGCATTTACCGCCATTTTCTTTTCCTATGATAAAGAAAAAAAAACCGAATTTTTGACCGACTTTTACGCCAGCCAGAGGATGTGGGCACAACTGCTTAGAGCGGCTCGATGCTTTCCGGATAACTATTTTGTAGTTAACGCTGTAAACAGAGCTTTATATCATACCGGCCGATTCAGCTACGACATGTTCTCCTGGCCACAGAATCCGGCAACTCTTTTTCTAAGCACTAAAAAATACGAACTTGCATCCCGGAAAAAATCCGGCACCTATCTTGATATCGGTCTTTTGAATCTGGCCGAAAACACTCTTACGGGATCTATGGAAGGGCTCGGAGAACGCCCATCAATTCTAAAAGAGCTGGCTTTAATAAATATGGCCAAGACCAACTATGACTCCGCCAGGATTTATCTCGGAGCACTGAGCAAAACATTGTTTTACAACGACTGGGCCAATAATTATCTGGAGCTTTTAAGGTCAAATACCGACCTGTCACAGGCCAAGGAGATTCAGCGATTACGTTCGGTCTGCATGGAGAAGGATTACGGATTTACCTCCCTGAATAATGTTGAGGCCGCTTTATTACATCTTTTGAAAAAGAACAGACAAAACCGTATGGCCTTTGAATACCTGATGAGTTGGTATATGCTGAACGGTCGGCTGGATAAATTTGTGCAGAACCTTGAGCGATTAGATGATTTCGGCATTTCTCAGTTCCCACGATTGTATGAAGAGGCAATGTTAATATATGTTTTCAGCGTCAGAAAACCAGTTAACCTGTACGGCCGCCAGATAAGCGCCGAATCACGTCAGCGTTTTGTCGGCTTTAATCAGGTCTTGAACGACTACGGAAAAAACAAACAGGCCGCCTACAATAAATTAGCGCAAGATTACCGGGACAGCTATTTCTTTTACTACGTTTATGGACGTCAGGGAACGGAGCAATGAGCAAACATTACCGATTTATTTTAATACTGTTAACGCTTGTAATATTATCCGCAGGAGTAGTGGTTTACGCCCTTCACAACTGTAGCCGGAACGGACTTTTTTTATTGGCCGAAAGAAACATCGACCAGTATAGCTTTATTGACCGACTACCCAAGATACACCCCGACTATTGCGAGACCGTCATTCCGCCAAATATTGCACCTTTGAATTTTTTGGTAGAAGAAAGCGGCTCACAGTATTGCGTTAAAATACACTCTAAGAAAGGCAGCACTATCCAAATCTTCAGCCGTTCACCGAAGATTACGATTCCCCAGAACCAATGGCACGAATTGCTCAATGCCAACCGTGGAGAACAGTTGAATTTTGATGTCTTTGTAAAAACAGCAAATCCGCCGGCTGCCACGACACAATGGAACCGTTTTTCTTCCATTACCAATCAAATCGCCAATGAAGACATAGATGGCTTCCTGGTATATAGAAGAATCCATCCAGGCCATGGCTTTTGGAGAAAGATGGGTATTTATCAGCGAGATTTGCATCGATTCGACGAATCACTCATACTGGATAATGATCATTTCAAAGGCGGCTGCCTGAACTGTCACACATTTTGCAACAATCGGACGGACAAAATGTTTATCGGCATCCGCAGTGCATTATATGGCAGCTCCGTCCTGCTTATCGAAGATGACGATGTTAACAAGATTGGGACAAAATTCGGTTATACCTCATGGCATCCATCCGGCAAGGTCGCGGCATATTCTATCAACAAGGTGCATCAGTTCTTTCATACGGCAGCAAGTGAGGTTCGTGACGTAATTGATATTGATTCCCTGCTGGCCTACTACATAGTTGACTCTAAAACGATAAAGACTTCGCCTCAGATTTCCAAAAAGGACCGCCT
>CBDURK010000412.1:0-2926 GCA_965369645.1 uncultured bacterium
CTATGGCGGCCGACCATAGAGTTATGAACGAAGTTTATGCCGCCGAGTTTCTAAATTTCATTACACAAGAACTGCAAAACCCCCACCGGCTGATTTAAAGGACAGGCGGCCTGTCCTGCCATTATTGTATTATCAAACTGTATGTCACCCCGAGAGGAACCTTGGCTTAAGGCACCGGTTCAGGTTCCAGTCCCAGCTCAGGTCGATACAGCCGAATGTCATCGAAGAACATTGCCCCTGTTCCGCCTGCCTGAAGATTGTTCTTATCACCGAAACCAATGGCTATCGTATCAACGTTGGCAAGGTCCACACCCTTCTCTGCAAATGCTTGTAGTGGGATTGTCCACTGCGTCCAGGCTTCTAACAACGCCGCATCAGGATTGTCGTGATAGATAGGCATGCCGTTGAGTGCAACATACATCGGCTCGGGATTGTTACTCAACATACCGACATCCTGGTCGGTCCACTGTTCAGCAACACTGGTGCCCGGGAAGCTTACGTTGGAAAACTTGGCTTCACATACAAGCTCAGTATTATGGCTGGTTACTGCCAAACCGGTATAAACCGGCATTTCCATAGCGACCTGTATTAAATTAAATCGCGTCCACGTTGTTCCGTCAGCCGAATAATACGACCTGATGAGCCCACCTGCCGTCCGCTCTAATTTTACCCACTGAGGTGCGGTTATGCCTTCAGCGAATAACCTTTCGGTGACTGCCCCGGCGGCGTTACGATACTGGAACCTGACGCCGTTTTCAGGGGTAATGAACACGCCAACATAGCGTGAGTCCGCATCAAGAGTATCGCGAATCATCACACCGGCTTTGGCAAATGGATCTGTGTTGTCCAGGGCTTCGACTTTTGCGATAATCCCGCTTGCGCCGCTGACCTCCTTGAAGGCGAAGTGAAACTCATCGAATTCTGCCCAGATATCTGCGCCGGTGCCGGTCACAGTGAACGTCCCGGCCGGCTCTTCTACGAAGCCGCCGACGTATGGGGGATTGCCTCTAAACCAAAGCGACAAATCTATAACACCATCTGCGGTCCAGTCCCTTGCCGAGCCACTTAACGCTCTGGTTGCCTCCGAATACTTCATATTGTTGTCGTATAGAAACGGCATCGACTGATTACCACCGTGAACGATATTCTGCTCGGCGGCAGGAGGATCAGCGTAGCCAACAGTCGATCCGTTTGTCTCGACCTCCCATCCGTCTAACCATGTCTCATATATAATGTCCGGCGAATAGTCATTGTAGTCCTCGAAATCGTCCACAACAACGAAGTTGACTGTCGTAAAACTCCAAACGTTGCCTTTAATGATTCCGGCCTCAGGTGGAGCATTGACTTCATCTATACGCCAGTAATAAGTTTGGCCGAATTCGAGAGGTTCAGGAAGAATATAAGTAGTATCTTCATAATCTTGACGGAGTAATGCATCCTGCCAATTAGTTATACTGGCCTGGTTGACATCGTCGAAATTTGTGCCGAAGTACACATTATGCGTCTCGGCTCTGTCTCCCGCAAGCCAGCTTAGAGCTGTATCTCGCGGTACCTCTGTCGCCTCATTGGCGGGTTCCGGCAAAGCTGCCTTAAGGCTCAGCACTTCACTGCCTGCAATAATTATCTGAATCTCTTCCTCGCTCAGGGCACCGCCGTAGATTTGCACATCATCGAGCAGGCCGGTATAAGTACGCCCGCCGCCCGCCATTTGGCCCAGATACATATTGTTTAACGGATAGTTTCTGCTGCCTTGTTCGGTCTCATGCAGCAGCGAGCCGTCCAGGTACAGCTTGACCATACCGTCTTCATTGCCCCAGGTGGTTGCGACATGGTGCCATTGACCGTCATTCAGCAAGATTGGATTAATTGGCACGTTTCCGGGTTCGCCCTTGTTGGGGTCGGAGTGTAAGTGAAAGTTCGGATTGTTCTGACCATGGAATGCAAGCTCACCGCCTTCCCAGATATCACCTACGAAGTTTTCGATGTGAATGTGCATTTCATTTTCCGGGCCGAATCCACCGCCCGTAACATTATCGCCGCCCCACCATATCGTATTGATACCTCCTGTCAACTCAGCCATATTCATCCAAAATGTTACCGAACCGGTGTCCGACCGCAGCCCCATTGTGCTTGCCGGCAGAGTCACCGAAAGGCTTCCGTCGAATTGCAGCGCTCCGTCTATCCAGACCGGGGTTCCGTCGATGGTGCCATCGTTGCCTTTGCCGCTTGTATCGGTAGCAATGGCACCGGAGGTCTCATCAAACTTATAGCGCACTAAAAGCTGGGCTGAGGTGTTGCCTGCATGGCCCAGCATAACAACAAGACAAACTAAAAGAATCAATTTCTTACCCATAATAACCCTCCTTCATATGAAAAAACAAATTGCACCGATTCTGAAATTCATTTTGTTCTATCCAAATCCGGCTGGGAAATTCCTTTGTGACTTGTCACTACCTCCTTATTATCCTGGGCCCAAAATGGATGGTCAATTAAGGCGAAAATCCGATACTATTGTTATTTCGTTTACCAACAACCAAATATCCACAGAGCTTTTACTTTTATACCAGATTACACACCTTCCCGTCAAGAAAAATAGTTAGATGTGGTGATTTCAGACATATAACTTTTGTTTTTTCAGCATAAAGTACAGGAGCGGTTCTACCTGATAATGGATAATGAAATTTTACTACCTAATTTCAGTAACACAGGTTACACTAAGAAAGGTGTGAAAAAATGTATTTTTTGTTTAAGAAGGTCACAGTAAGGAGTGAGAAAAATGAGCAGGTCTTTTAGAACCATCCTTGTTTGTGTTTTCATTTTGATAACTTTAACAGTAACTACCACGGATACAATGGCGGTGAGTTTGTATAAAGTCGAGCCGTTATGGGCCGATGGTGCGCCGGGTGCCAAAGGCACCGATGACGGT
>CBDURK010000413.1:0-2920 GCA_965369645.1 uncultured bacterium
GTATCAAAATGCTGTTTTCACTGCAATTAAGATTCGTACATAAAAATAATAAAGTCAGTAATTTACGTTATTTGCCGGAGTTGGTCAATACCATAACGGGAAGTTTCTGAAAAAAATCCCAAAAATCCTTCTGTGACGGGTTTCGCTTCATTCGGGGGCGGAGGACAGAAGACCGAGGACAGTAGATTTTCTTCTGTTTTTGCCGTAAGGCATCATTTGGACTGTCTTGCAACGTTTGAGATTGGGTTTGTTTGGGTTTGTTTTGCATAAAAGACTCTTAATATTTCGTAGTTTTTACTTCGATTGACGTGCTTATTCATTATTTATATACCTCTTATGCACTAAAATATTATGGTCGGGCATTCTTGTGTGGTTACATTGTAACCTCTTAAACTAAACGGCGAGAAAATCCCCCGAAGGTTTTCTTATTGAATTGGCCTTTTATGATGTTAGAAGCTGAGTGTGCTCCGAAGAACATTTCCCGCATAACATATCTTACGAGACAATAAACCGGCTTTTTTGGTTCAGCGAATGTGAGCTATCTTGGCACGAGCAATAGAGTCATTCGTCTTCCGGCCATTCTGGCGGGTCGTTCGACTTTCGCCAAGTCCTGCAATAATTCGGTAATCTTTTCGAGCATTGCATAGCCTCTTTCCCGATGCAGCATCTGTCGTCCGCGGAAGAACATTGTGAATTGAAGTTTGTGGCCCTTTTCAAGAAACTCGCGTCCGTGTTTGAGTTTAATCTCGAGGTCGCGTGTATCGGTTTCGGGTCTTAGCCTTATTTCCTTGAGGGAGACATTGTGGTGCTGGCTTTTCTTATGAGCCTCGCGAATCTTTCGTTTTTGCTCATACTGCCACTTGCCGTAATCCATTATCCGACATACGGGAGGGTCACTGGTAGGGGCAACTTCCACAAGGTCGAGTCCGATCTCTCTCGCCCTGTTGAGGGCTTCGTATTTTGGTACGACGCCCACCTGATTATTTGCCTCGTCAACGAGACGAACTGTCTCGGCCCGAATTCCTCCATTTACCTTTAAACCTTGTTGTTTACTTATTGTCTTGTCACCTTACCTTTCTGAAAATGAATAAATCATCAATCTAATACTTTCGTAGGTACTCTACAACCTTAAGGGAACCTCTAACAATTCATTTTGGCTGACAAGCGAATCTTTTTGATTCTGTTCGGCGTCAGGCAAAAGCCGATTTAGTCTTAACTAAAGCTCATTTACCTTCCTTGCCAGAAATCAAAAATCTTCTACTTGCCGCTCAAAAGCAATTATTAGAGCTACCCTTCAATTATAACTTATCTTCTTAAAAATCCAAATCAATTTTTTTATCGGCAATTTTATTTAAGGCCATTGTTAAAAACTCATCAATCCCAACCGTTTTAGTCTCCCTGAGTCCCCTGATTCTTACGTTGACAGTATCGGACTGTGCCTCTTTGGGACCGACTACCAGCATAAACGGAAGCTTTTCACTATAGGCTTTGGCAATTTTTGCATTTATTTTCTCATTCGAAAAATCGCAACTGCAGCGCAGGGAAGCTCTTCGGAGCTTATCTTCAACGGCTTTCGCATAATCATTGGTTTTTTCACTTATCGGCAATATCCTTACCTGTTCCGGTGAAAGCCATGGGGGAAAACCGCCGCCGTAGTGTTCTATAAGAATGCCGATAAAGCGTTCAAAAGAGCCGAGCACAGCCCTGTGAATCATAACGGGGGTTTTCTCTGTATTATCCTTATCGGTATAAACAAGGCCGAACCGCTTGGGCATGGAAAAGTCCAGTTGAATCGTGCCTAACTGCCAGGACCTCTTGAGGCAATCTCTTACGTGAAAATCAATTTTAGGACCGTAAAATGCGCCATCCCCCTCGTTGATTTGGTAATCGATATCTTTGTGTTTGAGGGCCTCTTCAAGGGAGTTTGTAGCCGTTTCCCAAATCTCATCCGAGCCGATGTGTTTTTCGGGCTTGGTGGATAATTCAATGTGGAAATCTTCGAATCCGAAGGCCTTATATATCTCGAAGGTAAGTTCGATTACGCCGATTATTTCAGCGGCTATCTGCTCGGGGACACAGAAAATATGTGCATCGTCCTGGGTGAATTGCCTTACCCTGAAAAGACCGTGCATAACGCCGCTTGCCTCGTGTCGATGGACCAAACCAAGCTCGGCGACCCGCATGGGAAATTCGCGATAGGAGTGCTGGCGTGCCTTGTAAACGAGACAGCCCCCCGGGCAGTTCATCGGCTTTATGGCATAGTCGGCACCGTCAACATTTGTAAAGTACATATTCTCTTTATAATTGTCCCAGTGGCCGCTCTTGTGCCAAAGCTCCTCGTTGAGAATTATAGGCGTGCGGATTTCTTCGTATCCGTACTTATCGTGAACGCTACGCCAAAAGTCCACTATCGCATTCCAGATAATCATCCCTTTCGAATGAATGAATGCAAAGCCCGGACCGGCTTCGTTGAAGCTAAATAAATCAAGCTGTTTGCCTAATACACGGTGGTCTCGTTTTTTAGCTTCCTCTAATCTTTGCAGGTAATCATCAAGCTCTTTCTTTTTCGGCCAGGTGGTTCCATAAATCCGCTGGAGCATTTTTTGGGTAGGGTCGCCGTGCCAATACGCGCCCGCTACGGACATGACCTTAAAGCTTCCAGCTTTAGCTGTACTCGGTACATGCGGGCCGCGACACAGGTCTTCGAAATTATCCGAGTGCGAGTAAAAACTAATATTATCACTGTCGGCGCGGTTTATATTGTCGGTCTTGTATTTATCATGAGCCAATTTCGAGAGGGCATCGGCCTTAGTCATTTCTTTGCGAATAAACGGTTTGTCGGCTTTGGCAATCTCAGCCATCTTCTTCTCGATGCGCTCGAAATCGGTCGGCCGAATCGGCTCATCAAGGTCAATGTCAT
>CBDURK010000414.1:0-2912 GCA_965369645.1 uncultured bacterium
AAGAGTAATAACTTCTGCGCTGTGGCTGCAATTAGCTGTGAAAATCAGGTTTTGTTCAAAGTTGCTGTCCGACTCACCTAAAAAAGTCGCTATCCAGGCATAACCCGAGAATATATTTATCAGAGGATCCCTGTCAGTGAGATTAAATGCTCCAGTTTCCATAAATAATCTATGTAGATCGATTGAATCTATGGAGCTAATGCTGTCAATGCAGGTTCTGCCTGGTAAAATGCCGACATATTCACTGTGTCCAAGAATATCGACACCGCCCAATCCGAGGACTTCTTTCATAAATGCAGCCAGCGGCAATGTTAATATACAATCACCAATTGCTCCCGGCTGTAAAATTACTCCTCGTTGTGCTTTCCGAGCAGCTTCAGCTCCCTCTTCTCTGAGCAAGTCCAAAATGTCGTCATTTACTCTCATATTATCAAGCTATATTATATTGTTGTTAGTATCATAGCAACTAATTTGATGCATTGTCAATCCATCTGTCACTCGGCGTGACACAACTCTTTTATCAATAACACACTATTCAACTCAATTTGCAAAACGAAATTAATCTTGAGGATAAATAATTATACGGTCATGGACAACAGTTACTAAATCATCTTTGCCGTCGCTTGTGATGTCAACGACCTTTAGTTCTCGCGGCTCAACTCTGGACTTAGGGAGCCCCTTTCTATCGCGGTAATTCTTTTGCTCGAATATCTTAAATCGCATTGCCGGAATCGGCTTGAAATCAGTATCCAGGGCAAGTAATTCAATGTGATTGTTCCTGTATTCTACCATAATAATATCGGTTCTGAAGTCGTTGTTTATATCTCCTGCAGTAAGGTTGCCGTATGTCCCGTCTTTTATTTTTGTCTCGTAGCTGAACAACTGTTCCAAATGCTGCGTGATATTGCTGCCGCTGGGTGGAGTTATAAGTGCATACTTCCCACTGTCAAACAGCAGGAGGCTATAGGCGTGGTTGCCTGTAAGCTGCGCAAAAAGCATTTTGAGATGTGAAGCATCATTCCATCTGCCTACGTCCAATTCTTTTTCAACCCGATAGGTTTTGTCATCACTGGCTTTAAGTATCTGAAGCTGTCCTTTTCTACCGTCCAGCAGTAAAATTGCAGGCCCGGTTTCCAAACACTCACCGTAAATATTAAAAGCGGCAACAGCCGATATTTGGTTCTCTGTGTTCTTGGCATTGTATTGGTCGATAATACTCCAGTTTTGGCCCTCTGAGAAAACCAGACTTCTTGCGAAGTTCTTTTGTGCTACTAAAAGCTCTTGACCCGACTTGCCATCCACATTGGCCATAGCAGTTGAACGCAGAGATGCATCTTTAATCAGACTGGAAAGAGCTTTCGGCGAGTCAACTATTTCAAATTTTCTCTTTTGTACCTGGCGAACTAATATTGGAAGCTCATAGCTGACGAATATCAGGACATCCTGTAAGCCGTCCTGGTCAACATCGAGCACTTTCAGGCCGTCCGGGTTGGAGGTGAGCTTCTTAAGCTCTAAAGCAGACTCGTTTTCATCCATGTATTCGAAAATATTAGATTTTCTGACGGTAACTCTTGTCAAATCGATTCGCAGTTTCTCTTTTGCCGCGAGATTATAGATAGTTCTTAGGCTTCTAATATCGCTATCGTCTATCGATATATAAAGGCAATCCACATTGCCGTCATTATCAACATCCGCCAACTCCATCGCCACCGGCTGGCCTGTTAAATCGACTGGCTTCGGAAATGATAGTCTATCGTTTTCGAACTTAGTTAAGCCGATCACTTTTTCCTTAATGCTTAAGACACCCAGTTCGGTTTTCCCGTCGCCGTTAATATCGGCCGCAGATAAACTCGTGATATCTGTAAAAGCTGGAAATCTAACCGGCTCAGCAAGTCCAATTTTGAGTGTTTGTTTGTAGAAAATAAGCTCCGCTGCACCTGGGTCGCTAATTGTGATATCAGAAAGGCCGTCACCATCGAAATCCCCGATGACCAAATCGCGCGTTGTGTCCGCCTCGCCTGAAGTAAGAGGATAAAAAAGGATCGGCCAGTCGGCATCTTTCTGGTTTTCTAAGGAAAATTTGTAACAGATTAACCGTCCGCTTCTGCCGTCAACAGTCAGTATTTCATCGCCCGGTGCATCATCGATGTTGTGAATCTTAAATGTGAACGGTCTTTCAATAAAGAATCGTACTTGTGGGCCTAATTGTCCCGTTTTAAGGCCGAATCGAACATGGATCGGTTTTTCCATATCATTCGTCATAAGTATAAGATCATTTATATTATCACCGTTCAGGTCGCCGGTTTTGAGGCTTAATGTTTGTGAATATGTCGGATATTTCACAGGTTCAGCCAATGAGCCGGTTTCTTTTTGCACAACGATATAAACACCATTGCGGCCGGCCAAAGCCAGGTCCTCAGCACCATCATTATTCAGGTCTGCGCATGCCAATATATTGGAAGTTAACAGGCCATCTTCAATCTCAAATCTCCTTTTTGTTCGCCAGCTCAATGGCTTTATTGATGCCACATGTGGGTCCGTTTTAGCTGTGTCGGCCTTTTGTAATAACACATACAGACCCTTTGGCTCACCATAAAAAGCCAAGTCCATCATTCCATCTGAATTCAAATCACCACAAACAAGGCTATGCACTTTTTCTGAAACTGCGATACTCTGTTTCTCAAAGCGAGTAAGGGGGGTGATTGTATTTACATCAACGTCATTAAGACCAACAGCAACTTCTGTTTCACCGGGCCCGATAGTTTCTTTTTGAATCAACAGCTCTATCTTGGCCTTTGTGTTGTTTACGACTGCAATATCATTTCGACCGTCACCATTAAAATCGGCGACCGTCAGGTTTTTTATACCCCAGTCTAATTTGATTATCTCTATTTCTCCGAATCCGTAATATG
>CBDURK010000415.1:0-2893 GCA_965369645.1 uncultured bacterium
CCCCCCCTTTCTGCCGGCCACTGCTACAGCCGACTTTTCATTTCTGGTTAATCTTATTAACCGGTTAATATGAATCTTTTTTCCCCCAAAAAATATCGAAGCAGATTGCAGGTCCTGGAAAAGGCCTGTATTCCCCCATTTTTTATTTCACTTATGTTCGGGTCTTTTTTCTCCGCAGCAGGCTGAATACCCCCCCCAAGCCGAGCAAAGCAATTGTCGCCGGTTCCGGTACTGCTACAATATAGTCCTGTTGTCCATTATAAGAAAAGACTCTCAGGTCCGCCCTCGGTCCGGTGCCATCGAGAGAGTGCAGCATATTATTGGCTGCAACCGAATCAAGATAGTCGGCACGGAAACCACGAATTCCAGCAGTGCCATCCACTGTCACATCCCACCCTAACGAAGATGTTGGAAGGTCCTCGTGCACAATCTCCCATACGGCCGCACCAAAAGCTGCCGCCTTGGTGTTCTGTGCGTAAGTAAATGTGCCGCTGCCAACCCAGGACGGGTCGAAGTACCTGCCCCACAGTTCCTGCAGATATTTGGCCTTGGAGGTACCCATTGAGCCTCCTAAAAGAGTTGTCGGAACAGGCCCGTCTGCCGGCATAATTACATCGTATGTCAAAGTGTTGCTTGACGTTAGTTCCGCCCATTCTATACAGAAGGCACCAATCGGCCCGTCGGACCATATTTTTCCTTCATTCGTGCCGTAGGTCTTATCGAGCATATAAACTCCGGCATATGAGGGAAGACCTTCGTAGCCGGCAGCCCAAACATCAATTATGTCACTTGCCCCATTACCCGTTTTGGCTATATCCACCGTACCAAGAGGGGTGGCTTTTGTTGCGGACGGCAAAATCATAACAATCGCCGCAAAGAAAACCACTGACAGCTTTAACGACTTCATCATTTCTCTCTCCAAATTAAATCTCTTCTCACATCTCTTTGCTGTTGAACTACCCACAGTAGCGATTCATTTCACAGAGCCCCACCATACTGGCTGTTCCTGCTATTTGGACATCTGAATATTCTTCGCTTTTACAACTGATCGCCTGTTAAAACAAAACCGGTATCCGAATCTGCTTTATTCAGGTACATCAATCAATTTAACCTGGGTGCTCAATTGAGGAAATTTGAGTACCCCCCATTTCGATTTTGATCACCCCCCGGAAACTACTTATTACAAAGGTAAGTTTATCCTATTTGCCCGCAAAAGTCAAGAGTTTTCAGGAGCAATACACTCTTACAGTTTAATTTTCACCTCCACAGCCCATTGCCTGGTTAAAAACGAAATAGTTTTGGGACCTTGCAGGCATTAGGCGCACAAATATTTCCGGATTTTTTACGTGAAAATCGAATTATTAAGATCAACAAAAAAGGCTTTTAGGCACGAAGGGACATTCGGAATTATGATAATACAAAGACCGTTGAAAGGAATATATGGAAATGCTCGATTTGGGGGCAAAATGAATCTGACTAATAAAAAAAAATGGGGCTGACCGTGTGGAGACCAGCCCCCCAAATAGAAGAAAGGAGTAGTATTATGTTCGCGAAGACACGAGCAATCGCTGAATCGCTGAAATTCATTTCGGGCTCATCCGAGATCGTAAGATACATAATCTCACAATCATATCGGACTTTCCCGCCTGTTGTTTATCTCGATTACGCTTGCTCTATATATATTATACTCGATATTTGACACAATGCCAAATCCAATTTCTTAAAATACAATGTTCACGTGAATAGAAATCATGCATTCTTTGATGTGGAAAAAATATTCCAACAGGTGTGATGAAAACACTTTTTGACCGTAAACAACGACTATGTTCGACAGGAGATTATGGGGCTATTCGGGCGAGCCATTAAAAACTTCCTCAAATAACCAGGCCCCTGATCCCTCTTGAGGAGAACTTAGTCCCATTCAACAACGGCATAGATATAATCAACTGATGTTTTTCTCATGGCAACATCATCATTGTTTTTAATCCGGAACTGAAGGGAATTTACCTTTTCAGGTGTGTCCACAAAACTCGTAACGTCCCATAAATCAGTTGACTCGTTTGACTCTCCTGAGTACACAGGAGCATTTATTGACGCCCAAGCCATCGGATTATCAGGCCAGCCTGTGCCGGCGGTCCATTGCAATTTGCCTTCAGGAAATTCTTCCTGCTCAAAGTGCTCCACATAAACGACAACAGATGATATCCTGGCCCCTTCCGGAATATATACGTTCGAAAAATCATAGGATGTATATAAACCAGAGCCAGTTTCCTGCCTATTGTTGTCACTGGCCTGGACAACAATGCTTTTATCGGCTACTGATAATATCTTCCTGCCCGTTTTGACCGGCTCGCCTGCTTCACCACTCTGGTCGATTATAACCGGTATGTTTGCGTTTGCCATAGTAACTGTGATGGTAAACGGCTGGGTACTTGAAGCCGGAGTACTGCCGCCGTCCGCAACCCTGACCGCTACATCATTAGCCCCAGTTTGTTCGCTGGTCGGCGTCCATTTTATCAAACCGGTCGCCGCATCTATGGTCATACCCATTGGTTCGATGATTAAAGAATAAACCAACGTATCAACTATATCCGGGTCAGTTGCATTCACATCATAATTATATTCCTTGCCGACTGTAGCTGTGGTTACCGGTGTTGAAACAAACGTTGGCGCATCATTGACTGCCTCGATCTTAATCCTTACCGCGGCCGCATCGGTTCCACTTTTGCCATCACTTACAGTGTAAGTAAACGCATCGTCACCGTAAAAATTCTCATCGGGGGTATAGCTCAGCGTGTTATCGCCGGTACTACTACAACGCTCACCCGCCGGATCGCCCACCAGGGCATCCGGCGGGTTTCTTTTTCGCGGTTCCTCCGCACGGCCCCCCCAC
>CBDURK010000416.1:0-2883 GCA_965369645.1 uncultured bacterium
CAGGTACACTGGACATCAATATCAAGCCGGAACGTGGAGCAAGCCCGTGGGAAGGTTATGGCGATCAGGTTGTCACCATAACTGAAGAATGGGCAGAGTATAGCGTCACAACTCCTGTTATTGAAGCTGACGTCGATCCTGCTTCCATCACATTCCATATAGCTTTTACAGCAGGTGATTTTTGGGTAGATGGAGCAAGTTGGACCGTAGTCCAGTAGGTAATTGATGTAAGACTAATTAGATTCCTGTTTTGATGGGAATTGAATTAGGTGTTGTATTAATTCGGGGCCTATACTAATTTAGTATAGGCCCCTTTTTTGGGCCGGCTGTTTTCGCTTCGAACTTTTCACTCCCACTCATAACGAAACAGTTATTCGGTTAAGCTCATAACCGTGTTGCATATTTACCCGCCGGATAGTATAATACACACTTGGTGGAAATGGAGAGCAGGAGTTTTGAAATTATGGAGGTGTTATAATGTTTTTCAGAAAGGCAAAACCTTTTTCCTCAGGTCATCGAACGACCCTGAACGATAAGCATCAGCCAAATGAACCTAAAGTATGTCCCAGGACAGGTAAATATATTCCGAGCAGCAGGAAGCATTGGTCGTTGATATGGCTGTTTCCCATTGCGGGGCTGTTGTCTCTGATTTGGTTTTTGATTCGCGTATTGCCGAAGCCTTCCCGTGCCACATATCCATGCCAGCGTTTTGCGGCGCCGTTTGCGAGTGGTTTTGTGATTTGGATTACGGGATTGATTGGCTCAACTTTGGCATACCGTAAAGCCAGGCAGACCTTTCATCAATCGCGGTATGTCGTAGCTGCTCTTTGCATTACCGTTAGTGTTATGGCTCTATGGTTCTCTGTTAATGTCACCTCAGAGCCCCCTTTAGAAGCGGCATTTACCCCTACCGAGCCTGCGAACAGCCCGATGGGAGTTGCAAAAGGTATTTATCCCGGCCGCGTTGTTTGGACTCACGAACCGGCCTCGACAAGCTGGGACGGCTCAACCGGCCACTGGTGGCTCGATACCAACACCGACCAGAACGTAGTCGATTATATGGTATCCAAAACCCTCCGCGAACTCACCGGCCAATCGAGCGACCCGAATGCCTGGGATGCCCTTTTCAGGCACTTCAATAATACCAGAGGTCTGGGTGATGTTAACTTTCAGCGGGGCCAAACAATAGTTATAAAGATTAATATGAACCAGGACAGCGGTTCTACATGGAGCCGGGGCCAGGGCCATCCCAGTCCCCATGTGATTTACTCGGTCCTCAATCAGCTTATAAATGTAGCAGGCATACCCGGTTCGGCGATTACTGTTTATGATGCCTCCCGATACATCGGCGATCCCATTTTCGACAAAATCAGAGGTAATCCGGCCCCGGATTTCCAGAACATAAGATTTGTAGTAAGCTCAGCCAGGGCGCGCAATGGTCGTGATGCAGCAAGTTTTGACAGCAGCAATCCTCTTCATACCAAAGCCGGTATTGCTTACTTGCCTAAGTGTGTTACCGAAGCTGATTATCTTATCAATATGGCACTGCTGAGGCCTCATTCGTTATTTGGTGTCACATTGTGTGCAAAGAACCACTTCGGCTCGACTTATTTTCCATCCGGAGGCGGCTGGACACCACAGCCACTGCACAATCATGGCGGCCGAACTAAGAGCATGGACACATATCAATGCCTGGTTAATTTGACTGGCCATAAACACCTTAATGGAAAAACGCTTTTGTATATGATTGACGGCTTGTATGGCGCAAGAAACCAGTCAAGCAACGTGCTAAAATACGTGTCTTTCGGTGATGACTGGACTTCCAGTATATTTGCCTCGCAGGACCCTATAGCTATTGATTCGGTTGCATTGGACTTTATCCGATACGAAGACGGAATGAACTCGTCTATCACCGACGTTGTCGGCAATCCCGACAACTATATGCACGAAGCGGCGCTGGCGGACAACCCTCCCTCAGGGACGTTTTATGACCCCGAAGGTGATGGTACACGATTGGCAAGCCTCGGCGTTCATGAGCACTGGAATAATCCTGTCGATAAACAGTATTCCCGTAATTTGGGAACCGGCGAAGGCATCGAGCTTGTCAGTCCATCGTTTGCTACTGCCGATGGGCCGATTGAGAACGTAACAACCGGACAAAGATATGAATATATTCGCCATGCCATTAACGAGGCCGGTCCCGGCGACCATATAGTTGTCGGTCAGGGTACTTATTTCGAAAACATAACTTTTAATGGTAAAAACTTAACGCTTAGTTCAGCCGACCCCGATGACCCGAATATTGTCGCGGCTACCATTATCGACGGCGACAATCATGCAGTAACTTTTGCCGGCGGCGAAGATGCAAGCTGTGTCCTCGCCGGTTTTACAATTACCGATGCGAACGCGGCTGTCTATTGTTCCGACGCTTCACCTACAATTGCGAGTTGCATTATCACAGGCAACACCGGACCCGGAATAGAAGTGCAAAACGGTGGTAATCCGGCAATCATAAACTGCGAAATTACCCTGAACGATGGTCCGGGTATCCAGATGCGAAAACACGCTGCCGGACGAAAGGTAACTTACAACTACGCCTCGATAACCAATTGTCTTATTGCTGAAAACGGCCAATACGGTATTCAAGACGGCATTCTGACAATCACAAACTGTACTATTGTTGCAAATGCTCTGTGCGGCATTTCCAGTCACGAGCCGACTGTCACCAACTCTATTATCTATTACAACGGCTCTGATGGCCTTCAGATAGAAAGCCACATAGACGCTGTAGTAACTTATTCTAATGTCCAGGGCCTCTGGCCGGGCCAGGGAAATATCGACGCCGACCCACTTTTTGCCGATGCAGTTAATGGCAATTTTCAT
>CBDURK010000417.1:0-2879 GCA_965369645.1 uncultured bacterium
ATCAGCTGGCTCTGGAGCCAAGGCGTGCGGCCATGGTTGACCTGCCATCACGCCGAGAATCTCGGCCTCTGACAGTGCATGGTCATAAAAGTACACATCATCCAGGAGGCCTTCGAAAATCTGGCCTGTTTGACCACCAATACTTGTTCCAACATAAAATGGGGTGGCTGCTGTACTCAGGTTCTGGTCCGATCCGCCGCTGCGGTAACCGGGAATGTTCTCCCCGTTAATAAAAACTTCCGTATCGTTGACGATGGTGGCTCCGGCTGACACGCGCATGGCTATGTGATTCCATTCCCCAGTGATAAAGCCGGGATAGAACATATTACCGCCCCAGTGCCGCAAACGAACGCCATCCTCGCCGTTGACGTTCTCGATGCAGAACGTTAATGCCTGACCCGCGGTTTCGTTCCCATACCCGCAGAACTTGCGGTCCCCCCTCACCTCGGGTGTATTGATCCAAAGTGCAATTGTTCTTTCCTCTGCCTGGGTGGGCAAGTCAGAGCTAAGATCCACCTCCATATATCCGCCCGCTGCATCCATTCCCGTCCCGTTAACGCCGGCAATATCGAGGCCGGGGCTGTCAACATATGTTCCGTGATGTTCCCGGCCGCTGGTATCAGTAGCCGTAATTCCGGATGTCTCATCCAGCGTCCAGTGCCCTATCAGCTCCGCCCGGCTTGCGCCGACTAATGTCAGCATCACAACAAGAGAGGCTATAAAAACAAATCTCTTACACATAATTATCCTCCTAAAAATTGATATGGGTTGTTAATTGAGATGTAATAATTTTATTATGAAGTGCAAAGTTTTAATCCATGCTCTGCCCCTTACACTATTCATAATAACTCCTCCTTTTTTCGTAAAACTAAGAAAAACCCGCGAGTGAGTGAATCAAAAACCGAAAAAATTCTCATTCACGGACACAAGTTTCACTGACATCGTTTATACTAAATCAGCCGCTTTCTCGTCAAGGAAAGAATGCTTAATAGTCCTATAATTTTTGATGGTTTTTTGAGAAACTGATTCATTATTTCCTTTTTGCAAGGTCCCGCTCAGAGTATGTTGTGGATACAATAAGAGGCATAGATTTTGATATAGTTACGTTTTTGCAGACCGAAATGTTATAAAATAGCCTTCGGACAGTCGAATTACTGTATTTTCATCAAAAAAAAGGTTGCATATTGCAGGAGTTCCGGATACAATAACTGATAATAGTGTTTGTTTTTAGCTTGCACAAGCCGTGGTAAGCCACAATGTTTCATGTAGGAGATAGGTGATTATGGCTGGGATGTTTTATTCATTACAGGAAGCCGCTGAGAAGCTCAATAAGACAGAGGAGGAAATCAAACAGATTGTCCAGGAAGGCAACTTGCGTGAGTTTCGCGATGGCCCTAATTTACTCTTCAAGGTTGAGGAAGTCGAAGCATTGAAGTCCCAAGCATCTGAAGAAGCACTGGAAGCCGTAGAACTGGAACCGGAAGCATTGGAGCCGGAAATTCCTGAAATTCCGGAAGCCGAGTCGTTGGAGCCTGAAATCCCTGAGATGGAAGCATTGGAAGAGGAGATTCCGGAGGTTGAGGATATTGAGCTTGAAATTCCGGCTGATGACAATCCTGAGCTGGAGGCTCTGGAAGCTGAGATGCTGGCACCAGCGGAAGAGGCCGAAGGCACAAGTGAGATTTTGTTGGCACCGGAAACGGGTGCTCCATTAGCTCCGAATGAGAGTGAATTGACAAACGCGGACACGGCCCTGGCAGGTGAAGGAATCAGCGTTCTGGGTGAAACCGACGGTGATTTTGAGATAGCGGATGATACGCTGGCCGAGACTGCGATACCGATGAGTACTTCGGGTACAGGGCCAGAAATGCCGTTGGAAGAGATCGAAGGAGATGTAAATCTGGATAGTTTCGGAAGCGGCTCTGGTTTGCTGGACCTTTCACTGCAGGCAGATGACACATCCTTAGGCGGTATTCTTGACGAAATATACACGGATGAGGTCGAAGGCGCCGAGCCGGCGTTCGAGGAAGGCGGCGGCGATTCTGCTGCGGCAGTTCCTGCTGAAGCAGAGGAAATGCATGACGATGAGACGGCAATGGTTCCAGAACCGACGGCGGATATTTCGATGGCAGTAGCTGCGAGGCCGTTTATGTCAGCGGCACCGGATATGCAAAGTAATACTTTGGGAATCCTGCTGTTTTTGCCTTTGCTGATTACAATATATACGGCAGTTATAGCTATATCAGGCCAAAAAGGTGTGATGCCTTCTATTCTTTCAAGCATACAGGCTTTCATATGGTTTATTATGGGTGGGGCCGCTGTGGTGGCTTTGCTGGTTGCCGGTGTGGCTTTTATGACCGGCGGCGATGGTTCGACTAAGGTTAAAAAGGTGAAGAAGCCTAAAGCTAAGAAAGTGCCGAAAGCCAAAAAAGAGAAGAAGCCCAAGAAAGAGAAAAAACCTAAAGTGAAGAAGCCTAAAAAGGAAAAGAAGAAGAAAAAATAGGCTTGCGACTTAAATCTTCGCTTCAAAAGGCGGAAGATTCTTAATATATATCCGGCGGTTAGTTTCTGCATAATCATTTCTATTACAGTGCTGTTTTTCTGCGCTGTTGCTTCATTTTTTGCTCCTTCCGGTTGCTTCCAATTTAAAATTGGGTTTGAATTGGGTTTGTTTTTGGCTTTATTGGGTTTGAATTGGGTTTGTTTTGGCTTTAATTGGCTTTGAATTGGGTTTGTTTTTTTGCCTGAGTCAGCGAATAAATTCTCGTATATGCTTGTTATAAAAGAGCTTATATTCATTTTGTCATTTCTTAAATTACTATTGGGGTTGTATTCCCAGAATCTTTCGGCGTAAAATTCCGCTATGAGCTAATAC
Source organism: uncultured bacterium (assembly GCA_965369645.1). Classification (GTDB taxonomy): domain Bacteria; phylum Planctomycetota; class Phycisphaerae; order Sedimentisphaerales; family Anaerobacaceae; genus NIOZ-UU13. The sequence continues at coordinate 2,876 of CBDURK010000417.1, forward strand.
ATAC
>CBDURK010000418.1:0-2853 GCA_965369645.1 uncultured bacterium
GTGTCTCTTTTTCGTGTAGATAGAAGTATCAGGTTTCTTAATCCCTGAGTGTCTCTGGCGGCTAACCATCGCTGCTCGAACTGCTTTTCCTGGGCAATCTGAGCTATGGCCATCAGGGCTCTGAGGTGATAATTGCGCTCGTCTTTACTGCCTGCCAGAACGAACATTATCCTGACCGGATCTGGAGCGTGCGGAAAGATGATGCCCTCACGCGCACGTACGAGCAGAATATCGAATTTACTTTCACCCTCCACGACTATATGTGGTATGGCAAAGCCCGGCTGAACTACCGTGCCCCCCTCTACTTCACGATGGAGAAACTTCTCGAAAAGTACGTACTCGTCTGTCTCTATCCTCTTGGCCAAAATGGCCGAGATCTGCCGAAAGATTGTTTCAGCTTGTTCTTCGGCTTGAATTTCCAGGACTTCACATCCCCTTATAAGCTCATCGAATCTGTCCTCGATTATATTGTCTCGTTCGAGCAGAATATCCCGAAGCTCGTCCTCGAGTGTAACGGTTTTAAGCTCTCTGTCGGTAACCCGCTCTACCACGTGCATAACCGCAGAGGCCCTGCTGACCCGTCTGCAAACATAAAGCCAGTACCAGGCAGCGCTCAAACCGATAAAGCTGGCGGTAATCAGTAACGGCACGCTTCCCATATCTATTATTAAGGCACTATAAGCTACTATGGCGGCAATATGAATATAGGGATATAACGGTGATTTAAACCTCGGCCGATAGCTTTGTATTTTGCTCTCGCGCATTATAATCACGCTGGCGTTGACTAAAATGAAAAGTATTATCATTAAAGTCGAGGCGGTTTTCACCAACACTTCAATATCGAGAAAAACAACCGCGATAACCATAAATACACCGGTTAGCAGTATGCTGATATGAGGTGTCTTGAATCTGACGCTAACACGCGACAAAAGCGGCGGCAGCAATTGATCCCTGCTCATAGCCATCGGCGACCGCGACGCGGCGAAAATACCTCCATTTGCGGTGGTTACAAAAGCGGCCACGGCAGCGAGACCCAAAATTATAAAACCCAGCGCCCCATAAAAAAACTTGCCCGCTGCCAGGGATATCGGAACATAGCTACCGGCCAGTTCCTCTCCATCCACTACACCGACCATAATTATGATTACGCTTATGTAAAATACTGTTACCACAAACCAGGCCATGACCATTCCGAAAGGAAGGTTCCTGCCGGGATGTTTTACTTCCTCGGCAATACTGGCAACTTTAGTCAGGCCGCCAAAGCTTATAAAAACCAGACCCGCAGTTGCAAATACCGCCGACCAGCCTTTTTCCAGAAACCCCTTGAATCGAACAGCTTCAACTGAACCGGCACCGAAAATTATAAAAAAAGCCAGTATCGCCAGTAATATACCAACAAGCAAAACTTGAAATCTGCTTGTAAGTTTAACGCTTACAATATTAAGCACTGTAAAGCCGACACAGCAAAAGGCCGCTATCGCTTTAAGATGCCACGGCTCAAGCTGTGTGGAAAACGCCATTTGCAGAACAATCTCAATGAGAACAGCCATTCCGACAACAGCAAAAGCGCTCTTCAAAGCCAGCGAAAACCAGCTCGCCAATCCGCTGAACACACCCCAGATCGGACCTAAACTCCGCTCGACAAAAAAATACGTCCCCCCCGCTCTCGGCATTGCCGTGGAAAGTTCGGCTTTGCTGAGAACACTGGGAATTATCATTATTGATGCTAAAAGATAGGATAGGATTACAGCAGGACCCGCCTTTGCAAAAGCCAAAGCAGGCAAAATAAACAGGCCCGAGCTTATCATTGCCCCAGCCGCTACTGCAAATACATCAAGAGCACCAAGCTGTTTCCTGAGCTTTATCACCTTAAAACATCCCTGTTACTGTTCGTATCTTCTATCAGCATTACATACTTTATAAGAACAAAAGTAAATTACGCTCTTATCTTGCATTATACCAATACAGTGCAGTTTTCAACAGAAATACTAATCATTGGACAAAGTCGTCCACTTTTTTTATTATAATCCATAAATCCGATTTATAGTATAGTTTCAAGGTATTGACATTAAAACAGCATTTGGCTTGAGAGGGCAAGTAAATGGTTAACAGAAGAGAATTCCTTCGTTCCGCTGCAACCAGTGCCATAGCTTTGGCCTTGCCGCAGGCTCTCTTTTCAGAAACCAACGAGACAGAGAAACCGAACATCATCCTGTGCATGGCCGATGACATGGGCTGGGGTGACACGGGATTCAATGGTAATAAGATTATCAAGACCGGCAATCTGGACGCAATGGCCAAAGCCGGAATGCGGTTTACACGTTTTTATTCCGGTGCGCCGGTATGCTCGCCTACTCGTGGAAGCTGCCTTACAGGCCGGCATCCGTATCGATATGGAATCTTTTCTGCAAACGTTGGACTTATGCGCAAAGAGGAAATTACCTTAGCCGAAGCTTTGAAAGCACAAGGATACACAACAGGCCATTTCGGCAAATGGCACCTTGGAACACTTACTACAAAAGAAACGGATTCAAACCGCGGTGGCCCGAGAGGTGCCAGGTACTACTCACCACCGTGGAAAAATGGATTCGACGTATGCTTTTCGACAGAAGCGAAAGTTCCCACGTGGAATCCAATGAAAAAACCGGATACAAACGAGCCTTATGGAACCTACTATTGGACACAGGAAGGCACAAAGGTAACCGATAATCTCCAGGGCGATGACTGCCGGGTTATAATGGACCGTGCTGTTCCATTTATCCAAAATTCCGCGAAAAAAAACATACCTTTCTTCGCAGTTATCTGGTTTCACACACCACACTTACCGGTCGTGACAGGTCCAAAATACAGAAA
>CBDURK010000419.1:0-2850 GCA_965369645.1 uncultured bacterium
CGATAAATCAACCTGACCATTGTACCGTCGATACAGCCCCGGATGTACCACCTCCTCCGGTTCCGAATCTGCCGGATAGAATTGCATCGCATTGGTCTCGACACCCATGATAGTTCCCGCGTGCGCCGCCAAACGAACGTGAGGAATCTGTGCCAGCATCGGATTGGTCAAGTCCTGCACCATCAGAGTCATCCCATGCGCCTTTGCCCAGCACAAACTCAATAAAGCACCGGTTTGGGTTTTGCAGGTCTTCAGCGCAACTCCGGTCCAGCCTAATTTTCTCCCGAGTCTCACTATTTTCCAGTTGTGGGCGCTTTCGTCCATAAACAAAGGCTTTCTCGCCGAAACGCTGTGAACATCAATCTGGTTTTCTTCAAGGTCATATGGAAACGGCTGCTCAACATATAAAAGCTGCTGGTAGATACGTGGATGCTCCATCACCAATCTGTCAAGAATGTCATTCACATAGGCCGGGTCCGTAACAGTGCAGTTAAAATCACTGGTCAGCCACACAACATTATTCTCGAATGTGATTTTGCCGACCTTGATCAAACGTTCATAGTCCCATGAAGAATCGTTGCCTCTTAGTTTTACCTTCAGGCAAGTCAGCCCATCTCGCTTTATCCACTCCGGCAATAATACCGGATAGCCGTCGTCCGGTTCCTGCCCTGTTAGCTCTGATGTGTCGAGCAAATCCTTACCACCTACAAGATGCCATGCAGGTAAAGTCTTTGCTGTGGGAATGGCGAAAAAATCTTCAGGGTATTTGCCCGCAAATGATATATCTGCATTCTCGGCCGGCTCGATGAAATCGGACAGATCCGCGTTCATAAATTCGGCATTGTAAGTCGAGTACACATCCCGCTCCAGAAGCTTTCCGTACGCATCGTGTATGGCAACATCAAAGGCCGAGCTGCAAACCAAAGCCGCCAGATGTGGCATCGGCCCGACCTGTTCTGTCCATTTGTTATTGAGCTGATTGAGAAGGCCGGGCAATATCGATTCAATAAAATTATGACCTAATTCCATCGGATGACCCTGCCGGTCGAACTCTACCCATGCCTGAGCAAGCATCCGGCAGAAATCTTCCATCACCTCATTCCTTTCATTATGTCCCAGGCTGCTGCTGGGCCATGCCCATTCGGCACTTAACGGAGTTTCCCCCCATCCTTGTGCTCTCTGTCCTTGTTTGTTCGCTACTGTTATGCAAACGCGTACACAGGTAACATGTGTTACCACCTGGGTCCCGAACTTCAAGGGCACCCTTGTTTCCACAGGAATAAAGTACACATCAACAGATACCGGGCTAATATCGGTTTTCATATTTTCCTCATTGCAATTGTCCGATTATTTTCAATGATTTACTGGTGATTCAATAGAAGATTTATAACTTATGAGCAATGATTGTCAACTTGAACTTTGTAATAATCTCAAACTAACCATTTATTTCAACAAGGGTGTGAGAGTATTTTGTGATGATTTCTTTTTGTAAGAGGCCTTGTGGAAGGGAAATATTTAGGTTATATTCGTTCCTCTGTTGGCCTAAACCTCTGTATTCGAAAAGGACGTCTTTTTAGGTTGCTTTGTCGGTTTTTAGCTTTATAATCTTGGAAAGACGTTTTATGGGAGGCTGTATTTTTTAAGAAAATGCATTTATGAACAGTTATAACAATATCAAAACACAGGATGTTATTTCGATGTATTATTGAAAGGAGCAAATATGAAACTCAACCGAAAATTGAAGATGGGAATGATTGGTGGTGGACCGGGTGCGTTTATAGGTGATGTGCACCGCAAGGCATCTCGTTTGGATGGTGGCATCGAACTGGTGGCAGGTGCGTTCGATATCGATCCGAAAAAATCCAGGCAAATGGGGCGTGAGCTTCTTCTCGACCGTAAACGTGTCTATGGCACTTACCAGCAAATGATCGAGGGTGAGCTGAAGCTGCCCGAAGGTGAAAGGATAGATTTTGTCACAATTACCACGCCGAACAACTGGCACTTTCCTATCGCCAGAGACTTTATCAATGCGGGTTTCCACGTGATGTGCGAGAAACCGATGACAATCAGTGTTAAGGAAGCAAAGGTCCTGCAACAGCTCGTTAAGAAGTCCCGCAAAGTTTTTGGCTTGATGCATAATTACACCGGTTATCCAATGGTCAAATTAGCTCGTGACATGGTGCGGAAAGGCGAATTAGGTAAGATTCGCAAGGTAGTAGTGCAGTACCCGCAGGGCTGGCTGGCCACGGCGCTGGAGAAAACTGGTCAGATGCAGGCCGCCTGGCGGACCGACCCCAAGCAAAGCGGCGGCGCCGGATCTATGGGTGACATTGGCACACATGCTGAGAATATCTCGGAATATATCACGGGGCTGAAGATTACACAACTGTGTGCGGACCTCTCAATTTTCGTCAAAGGGCGTCGTTTGGATGATGACGGCAATATTCTGCTGCGATTTAATAATGGTGCCAGGGGTGTTCTCCATGCGAGCCAGGTTTCCATCGGCGAAGAGAACAATCTGGCCATCTGGATTTATGGTGAAAATAAAGGTCTTCAATGGCATCAGGAACATCCCAACTACCTGTATATAAAATTCCCGAATGCTCCTGAGCAGGTTTGGAAGCGGGGCAATCCTTATATTGCTGCAAAAAGTGCCGCGGCTGCCCGGGCGACAAGACTGCCCTCCGGTCATCCGGAGGCCTTCTTTGAGGCTTTTGCCAACAATTATTATAATTTCGCAGAAACCATTCGGGCGAAAATAACCAGATCGAAACCCAATCCGTTGGCACTCGACTTCCCGAATGTTAACGATGGTCTGCGTGGCATGCAGTTCATAGAGACTGTCCTGGC
>CBDURK010000420.1:0-2836 GCA_965369645.1 uncultured bacterium
ACGTCTCGTGGAATGGTCTGAAGTTGGCCTGGTCACTGGGTCCAGCATTGTCAACGGCACCATAGACGAAATCATCAGATGTTTCAAGGATGACGGCAAGCCTCTGGTGTTTTTTGGCAACACCATCTCCGGTACAGCAACCCTGCTGGATTTAGACCGCTTCTGCCCGTTTGGGCGTTGAGCACACAATAAAAAAGGCCCCACAATAAAGCAGGGCCTTTCGATTTTTTCAGGCTTGTGATTAACCGGGGATTACATTGGTTGCACATGGGCCTTTTTTGCCTTGTCCGATTTCGAACTCGACCTTCTGGCCTTCATCGAGTGATGCATAACCTTCTGTCTTGATTTCCGAGTGGTGGACAAACAAATCATCACTGCTGTCATCCGGGACTATGAAACCAAATCCCTTACTTGAATTGAACCATTTTACTGTACCTGTACTCACTGTAACTACTCCTTGGCCTGTTTACAGGCCGACTAACTAATATCTCTCATTTTAATTTATTAGAAGCATACTCCTGAGAGATGGAAGAACATACCCCACAAAATCGGATAATAACAATCTGACCGCCAAAATACAATAAAAAAATAAATATTTTTTTCCGAAAAATAGACCGATGGTAACAGACGGCCTGCAAAAACAGAATTCGACTAAGAAAAACAGCAGGCAATCCGCTGACAAATCAAAAAAGGTCAGGGCAAAATCATCAGTATTAATGTGGAATCAGCGATTTTGTGCCTGGCGCAAGTCAAAGCAAACAAACCGCTGGATCTCGACCTTACACCCTCGCTGTACGAGAAGATAGCGCAAATATCCAGCTTGTCTGACAACTTGAACTCGTAAAGATCATTTAACGCGGCAAAAGCGGAAACCAATCACAATCCCTGCTCAGGCAGATGCTGATAAATATAAAAGAGGAATTCAACAATACGAAATATTTTTACGCAAATTCCGACAAGCCGAGATAGCAGAGCATGTGGTATGATATAAAAGACCCTGCCTTTTGGCAGGGCCTTTCGATTTTTTTAGCCGTTTTGTTAGCCGGGGATTACATTTGTTGCACACGGGCCTTTTTTGCCTTGTCCGATTTCGAACTCGACTTTCTGGCCTTCATCGAGTGATGCATAACCCTGTGTCTTAATTTCCGAGTGGTGGACAAATAAATCATCGCCACCGTCATCCGGGACTATAAAACCAAATCCCTTACTTGAATTGAACCACTTCACTGTTCCTGTACTCACTTTATACTTCTCCTTGGCCTTATTAAAAGGCCGCTTAACTAAAATATCTCTCACTCTTAATCTTTTTCAAAGCATACTCTTGAGAGACGAAAGAATACACTACAAGTGACAAATATACCAAACTACAGTAAATGTTCAATAAAAAATATGAGATAAGCAAAAATAATTCGCCGGAGTATTTTCAGGTATATAACCCTGCTCAGGCCCGGAAAACACCCATAACAGTATCATTTATCCGGTTCAACTGTTGAATTACTTCATTTTTGCCTTACTGCGCATCCTGTGAAAATCCGGTGGAAATCCACTGTGGTATATGTTAGTTTCTTTTTTGTTCAATGGGCAATAACTCAAACTTACTCGTCGTTTTCAAAAAGTACATTTGGAGAAAAAGTCCGATGCGGCATAACAAATTAAGGACGGCTCTTTGCTTGTCCATTATTCTGCTGCTTGGTTCGTGCAGTTCACCTGTTCGCTATGCAGAAGAAACAGGAGAAGCAACAACAGTAAGAGTTGTAAAAGAGAAGAGCAGCGAACCTGTTACGGCGATATTAGGGGCATTCGAGCAGGAAATCATATTGCTTGAAGATGAGCTGACGGATGCACAGGAAAAAATAATCGAAGAAATCAGATTTATCAGCGGCCAACTCAGAGGCAAAAAAGTCGTCATCGCCTATACGGGTATAGGCAAAGTCAACGCCGCAATGACAACCACCCTGCTGATAGAACACTTCAAGCCGGACAAGGTAATCTTTACAGGTATCGCAGGGGCGGTGAACCGGCAGTTGCAACCGGGTGACATAGTGATAGCCGAAAAAACTGCGCACCACGATATGGGAACTGTCTGGCCGGAAGGGCTATTTCATAAAGGGGTAAAGAACCGCCTGAACGGCTGGGAGAATCCGGTTTTTTTCGATGGCGACGAACAGCTTATAAAACTGGCCGAACGCGCGGCACAGCAGGTTGATCTTCACTCGATACGGATAATCTCCGGCCAAAGGAGCCCGAGAGTCGTAAAAGGCGTGGTCGTTACCGGTGATTCTTTTATCGCCTCTGCCGAAAAATGCGCCGAACTGCGAAAAAAGCTCAATGCCGACGCCGTAGAGATGGAAGGCGCAGCCGTCGCCCAGCTTTGTTTTCAGCGAGAGATTGGGTATCTCGTAATACGCAGTATCAGCGATAATGCCGACGAAGGGGCAGTACTGGACAAGCAGACCTTTTATTTATTGGCCGCAAAAAACTCTTCCAGCCTGGTCGTCGAAATGCTCGGTCTTTTAGGGGCGGAGCTTTCATTGGAAAAACATCGGGAGTGACAAGGTAAAGGATTAGAAATGATAGGCGAATATTTTAAGCTGCGCCAAAGACAAACCAGTTTCAAAATTGAGTGTGTGGCGGGCCTTACGACATTCCTTACGATGGGGTATATCATTTTCACTAATCCCGACATTCTAAGCGACACCGGGATGGACAGAGAAGCTCTGATAGCAGTCACCTGCATAGTCAGTGCCCTTGCGACAATTATGGTTGGGTTCTTAGCAAACGCCCCCATAGCCATGGCGCCTGGGATGGGACTCAACGCCTTTTTCGCATACAGTCT
>CBDURK010000421.1:0-2767 GCA_965369645.1 uncultured bacterium
GGCTAATGACGAAGAAAAACAAAAATATTTAGAGATTCGGGTGGACAAATCGCCTCTCCGGGTCACTATGTTTATAGAGAATGTCAAAATCTTAAGGGCCCTGATTTGACGGCACCAAGTGATAAAACTCTGATTATGGCTGTACTCGCCGGCGACAAAGCGGCCTATGAGAAGCTGTACGACCATTTATGTTAAGATTGGTCTTTTAGTTGTTTGACTTTTTGCCATAGGGATTCGGATAGCTCTTTCGTTCCGGCGCCGGTGACTGCTGAGATTGGGTGAATATCTTTGTTCAGCTTATTTCTTAGGTCTTCTATTATTTTTCCATCGGGGTCGAGGTCTGTTTTGTTGGCGACGATAACTTCCTGTTTTTTGGCCAGGGTCTTGCTGTACTGCTCCAGCTCGTGGCGCAAGGCATTGTAATTTTCCACAGGGTCGGAGCCATCGGTCGGCATTATATCGATAATGTGGGCCAGTATTTTGGTTCTTTCTATATGCTTTAGGAATTGATAGCCGAGGCCAGCTCCGGTATGAGCACCTTCGATAAGGCCGGGGATATCCGCCATAACAAAGCGGCGATAGTCGGATAATTCGACGATGCCGAGAACCGGCTCGATTGTGGTAAAGGGATAGTCCGCAATCTTGGGTCTTGCGGCAGAGCAGCGAGAGATAAGCGTGCTTTTGCCGGCGTTCGGCATACCGACTAAGCCGACATCGGCGATGAGCTTTAGTTGGAGCCGGATGTTTCTCACCTGGCCCTCTCTGCCAAGTTCGGTTTCTCTGGGGGTTTGATTTGTTGATGTCGCAAAGGATTTATTACCTCTCCCGCCTTTTCCGCCACGACAGACACATACATTGAGCCCGACCTCGTTCATGTCTTTGAGAAGCAAATCGAGGTCGGTATCGTAAATGAGTGTACCAGGGGGAACTTTGATAATGAGGTCCTGGCCGTCCGCTCCGTGCTTGTTTCTTCCAGAGCCCGGCTGGCCGTTCTGTGCCCGCCAATGATGTTTACCTGCAAAATCTAATAAGGTATCGAGATTATCCACGGCCTGGAAATAGACATTGCCCCCTCTGCCGCCATCGCCGCCGTCTGGCCCGCCTTTGGGGATGAACTTTTCACGCCGAAAGCTCAGGCACCCGTGGCCGCCGTTTCCTGCTGTAATCTGGATTTGCGCTTCATCTATAAACATATCTGATTAACCGCCGCACGTGTGTTGATATAAAAAAAGGATGGCAATTATACCATCCTTTTAACCGGTTATATTAAGTTATTTTCTCAGACAACGTGCACTTTTCGCCCCTGGAACTTCACTTTTCCTTCCGCGGTGGCAAATAACGTAAAGTCTCTGCCCATACCGACATTAGAGCCGGCGAAGAACTTTGTTCCGCACTGCCGGATGATGATTGAACCGGCGGAAGCTTTCTGACCACCGTACAGCTTTACACCCCTGTACTGCGGATTACTGTCTCTACCATTCCTCGAAGAGCCCTGTCCCTTTTTATGTGCCATAATTAGATACCTCTAAATTAAGAGCACCTAACAAAATGATTCTGCATTCAAACGGCTCATTTCGTTAAGCACTCTAAAATCAACCTTTTAATTGACAAATTATCCAAAACGAGGAGTTTAACCACTTTATTCGGGCTTGTCCAGAAAAATCTTCAGGTTTGTTGAAATTGTCCAGAGCGGTATTAATCGACCCTGATGCCCTTTTGCTCCAGCCATTGTTTCAAATCGCCCATTTCGTTATTGAAAATCTCGTTGTCGTAGTCTTCTTCCAGTTTTTGGATATTACTTTCCAGTTCCGGCTGCTCCTGCACAATATCGCTTAATTTCTTTTCAAATTCGTCGCTGACAAGGCGAAGGTCGTCAAACTTGACCTGAAGCTCTAACATGCCCACCAGTCGTCTTGTTACTGCTTCTATGCACTTTGGATTACTTCCCTGGACATAAGCTGGAATCGTAGCCACGAAAGAGACCATCCTCAGACCTCGTTTCCGGCAATTGGCCGTCAGATGAGTAACGATACTTGCGGGTCCTTCGTAGTTAGTGAATTTAACGCCGTAATGCTGAAAGGTTTCTTTAAGTTCGGCATCCGAAACGGAACAGAAAAGCCTCGGCTCGCGAGTATGCGGGACAAGACCGGCAACACTGCCTATGAAATATATCATTTCGACGCCGAACTGCTCGCATAGCGAGAAGATGCATTCAGCAAATTCTTCCCATTGTAAATTCGGCTCTTTGCCTGAAAACAGTATAAGGTCATTTTCCTCGCTGTAATAAAACGCGTCCGCGGGAGTTTCGTAGGATTTAATCAGGCCGTCTTCTATCTTCGTGTGCGGTCGAAATAATGCCGTCATTTCCATTGGACCCGGGAAGCTATACAGATAGAATCCTTCCGGTCCGACCTCGGCAAACTTCTGCGCTCCAAGCTTGTCGATAAGGCAATTGACAGTTCCCGTTGAAACATCACCGCCGTCCATCCACCCGGAGAAGCCTAACAATAACCGAGGTCTTTTGAAATTCGGCCTTTTGAAGATTTTTAGTTTTCCGGATGACATTATTCACCTTAAGAAGTTTCACGATAAAAATTTCTTTCTATCATTAATCGGCGAGTTAATCCAGACAAATTCAGTAAATAGCGAAAGTTCCGCAAAAAAAGGTTGTTTTGGTGGAAAGACCAACAGCAATAGGATATAAAAAAGCACAAGTAAATAACTACGGGTTTACACCCGTAGCATTTTCCAGTACAGGCTACGCCTG
>CBDURK010000422.1:0-2765 GCA_965369645.1 uncultured bacterium
AAGCCAATTCAAACCCAATTCAAACCCAATAAAGCCAAAAACAAACCCAATTTAACCCAAAACAAACCCAATTCAAACCCAATTTGTCGCGGCGTAGCCCCGAGCGAAGCCGGATTTGTCGAAAGGCCAAAAATGAAGGCTTGTTTCTTTAATCCGGGTAAGCCTCGTGACAATTTCCTTGATTTATGCATCTTTATTTGGTATAATGCAAAGCGAAAATATAAATTCTATGGAGATATAGCATTGAATCCATGGTTTGAAACTGCGGGTGTTGTTCTGGTAGCTTTGCTGGGCGTTTTTCTTGGCAGAGTCTTTTCAGGTCTTCGTAAATCTTGGTGGGTATTTGGATATTTTCTGCCATTTTCACTCGTCATGATAATGGTTCTTACCAGATACAATAACGAGCTGCACTTTGTCCGGCCGTTCAGTTGGATTGTTGCCGGGCGGATTAAGTTTATCGTTTTATCTTTTGCTGTTACAATGGGTCTGACCGTTCCGCTTTCACGTCTGCCGCGTAAAATCGAAAAAGTTCTGGTTTGCCTCCTGATGGTTGGAGTCGTAATCTGGTACTCGATTTTGCCTTTTCTTGTTCCGGCTTTGATTAAGGACCATCTGTCAAATATTCAAACAAGGCTTAGTTCCAATGGTATCTGCTTTCAGAGTACGGATTACACTTGCGGCCCGGCGGCGGCCGTTACAGCTCTTGGAAAATTAGGTTTGTCTGCCGAAGAGGGGGAAATAGCCGTACTTTCGCATACCAGTCCGGTTGCAGGAACACTTCCTGACTGCCTTTCCTCAGCACTCAACAATCGCTATGGCCCGGCCGGCCTGAGATGTAAGTACCGTCACTTCGATTCTATTGAGCAGCTTAAAAATGCCGGTCTTACGTTGGCTATGGTAAGTGACTCATTTCTTCTGGACCACTGTCTGGCCGTCCTGGAAGTCTCCGACGACACAGTAACTGTAGCTGACCCTATGGCAGGTATGATATCGATATCCCATGAACGGTTCAGAAAAATCTGGCGATATTCCGGCATTGTCCTGGAGAGAGACCTTTCTCAGAGCATCTAAATAAATCCATTGAGTCAATTGCCTGTTATTCGATATGTTTTTTATAAAGCTTGGTTTGCAAAGCATTATGCCAGCCGGTCCAGTTTGAATCGCTCATATCACTTTGAATTAAAGTGGTGACCTGGTTCATTTTGGCATCCAGGTCGTCGATATAATAGACCATAAAGGCCTCAGCCGTTGCCGGAAGTTTTGGCGAGCCGAAATCATATTGGCCGTGGTGTGAGAGTATAATATGCCCGATAGCATCCAGTACCGTTTGGTCGATTTGTGTTCCCTTGCTTCTCAGCTCATCAGCCTTTTGATTTATCATAACAAGGCTCTTGGAAATATGGCCGATTAGCTGGCCCGAATCGGTGTATGAAAAGGCCATATCATAAGAAAGCTCTTCGGTCTTGCCGATATCGTGAAGAAAGATGCCTGCCAAAACCAGGTCGGCCTGGACATCCGGATACAGCGGTAATATCGCATTGGCTACTCGCAGCATATTGTGGGTATGCTCAAGCAGGCCCCCGATATAATTATGATGCATTTTTATCGCCGCCGGTGCTTTCTGAAATTTGTCCATCAGATCGGCATCATTCAGGAATGCCCCGGCCAGTGCCTTTAATTGTGGGTTTTTGACCTGGCTTACTATCTTTTTTATGTCCTCGAACATTTGTTTTGTGTCTTTGTCTGTTTGCGCAAGAAAGTCATCTATGCTGACGTTGCTTCCATCGACGGCGCTGACATTATTTATGATGACTTGCAGGTTGTTTTGGTAAAGCTCGCTTCGGCCCTGTATATGAACGAAGCCGGGCTTTGGCAGCGCCTTATAAATAATTTCGGTTGCCTGCCACATCCGACCGTTCACTTGTCCGGTGCGGTCCTGAAGGAACATCGCTATATATAAATCGCCTCGTGTTGTGCTCCGCAAAATCGGGTCCTTCACAATATAAATATCGTCGATTGTCTCTCCCGGATTAATCTCATTGATGAATTTATGCGCCATTGGATACTCCGTACCTGATAGTTATTGTTTGATATTTGTACCACCATCATATTCTCTGGCAGTTATTTATGCAAGCTTCGTTATTAATTCTGTAATGAATAATACGATACGAAGGCTGATGAGGCAGTTTTTTCTGTTGATAGTGCCTGGCGCAGACTATATCATCTGATACAAGCTTTTTCATAAGTAGAGTGTAAAGAAAAGTAATTATACACGAAATCCAGTTCATTTTATTTGGATAGGAGGCCTCTATGAAATACCGGGAACATTACAGCAGTACCCGAAGTAATATAAGAACAAAACGCACGAGACAATTGCTTATTCCGACTTTGATAACCTGTGCTCTTGTTTGTGGAGTGTCGATGGCAGGGGATATGGTCCCTTTCGTAATTCCTGCAAAACCGAATCCCGACTCGCTGATTGCAGATACTTCATTTGAGCCTATTACAGCCGACAGTCGTCGTTTGCAGGCGCGAGATGGACACTTCTTTCAAAGCGGCGAACGGGTAAGGCTTTGGGGTGTAAATCTGTCATTTGGGGCAAATATGCCCAGCCATGAGGATGCTCCGTATATCGCCGCCCGTCTGGCTGCGGCCGGCGTCAATACTGTTCGGTGTCACCATATGGACACCGCACGCTGGCCCCGAGGACTGTGGAATGCTGAGAATGGCAAAACTATTAGCCCTGAAGCGCTGGATAGACTCGA
>CBDURK010000423.1:0-2761 GCA_965369645.1 uncultured bacterium
TCAGCAGACACTATATTAATTCTGTCACCGGGGCCAGAGCTGACGTTTATGTCGTATATTGCTCGTCCCGGCCAGGAGGAATAGTAGGTCATAAACCTCAAGTGTGTTATAGCGTGAATGGCTGGACACACGATAGTACCGAAACTGAGCAGTTTATCTCGCGGGCCGGTCAGAAAATACCTTATCTGATACATCGTTTCCATAAACCGGCTCCGATGACCGACCAGGCAGTGGTCTTGAACTTCTATGTCTTAAACGGCAAGCTTACTGCCGATGAAAATGACTTTTCAGGCATATTTGGGCAAAGGCTCAACATTGCCGGTGATTTGGCCAGGTACGTGGCACAGATACAGATAAGCTCGGAACTGAAAAGTTCTGTCCGAACGATGGCAGAGGATGTAGTGGATTTGATTCTGGATTATCTCCCGGACCAGAATGGTAAAGTCCGTGCGGTTGATGATAACAACCTCTATAGAAGATAGTGTCTTAAAATTGGCTATCTTGAAACCGATGAAGGCAGGAATCGGATGGCAATAATAAGTTGTATTTTTACTCGAAGTTACATTGATTTTTCAATGCAACCGACGGGGACGGAGTATAAGCAAACCAAATAACAGGTTCTATATATACACCATTCAAACATACAGACACGATAGTATAGTGATACCTTCTTTTGCTGATAGTGAATTCAGCCGCAAAGATTAAGCTCAATAAATCAAAGAAAGAATGTAGTTGCAAGCCGCAAAAGATAGTGTACTTATATTGAATCGCTAAATACGCTAATAAAGCTGCCTGATAAGGAAAAGGACAATGAAAAAGTTTGCTTTGATCGGTGCGGGAGGCTATATCGCACCCAGGCATATGAAAGCAATAAAGGAAACAGGGAACGTTCTTATTGCAGCATTGGACCCTAATGATTCTGTCGGTATCATTGATTCATACTTTCCAAATGCTGATTTTTTTACAGAGTTTGAGCGTTTTGACAGACACCTTGAAAAATTGCGTCGTAAAAACAACCAGCGTATAGACTATATTAGTATTTGTTCTCCCAACTACCTTCATGATGCTCATATTCGGTTTGCTCTGCGAATAGGAGCGGATGCTATATGTGAAAAGCCGTTAGCATTGAATCCATGGAATGTGGATGCTCTTGAGGAGATTGCCAGGGAGACAGGGAAAACGGTTAATACGATTCTGCAGCTTCGGTTGCATCCCGCTATATTAGATCTGAAGAAACGCGTTGATAAATCGCCAAAAGGAAAGAAGTATGACATTGATTTAGCCTATATTACCGCCCGCGGGCATTGGTACATGATTTCATGGAAAGGCAATGTTGCTAAATCCGGGGGTGTTGCCACTAATATTGGTGTTCATTTTTTTGATATTTTGCAGTGGATATTTGGTGAAGTCAAATGCAATGTAGTTCAATTGAATGAGCCGCAGAGGGCTGCGGGATTTCTTGAACTCGAACATGCCAGGGTCAGGTGGTTTCTGTCGATAAAACGAGATGATTTGCCACAAGAACCCGAATCCGGGAAACCCGTGGCATATCGATCTATAACTATTAATGATGAAGAAATTGACTTTTCATGCGGTCTTACCGATCTTCACACGAAGAGCTATCAGGAAATACTCGACGGCAGGGGATTTACTTTGCAGGATACAAAACCTTCAGTTGAAATCGTATCAACAATTCGGCGAGCCAAAACTATAGGCTTGAAAGGAGAGTATCATCCATTACTGAAACGTTCCAAAGGTTAGTTGTTGTACCATGACTATATTCCATTAAAGTAAAAGCTGAGTAGTATGTAGAAGAAGGATTTGTAAGGAAAGAATTCGTAATGACAAAAAAGGAATTGACGGATAACCCGGAGTCACAAGGTAAAGGATGTTTCGTACACGAGTCTGCCTATGTGGATCAGCCGTGTGAGATTGGCAGCGGCACGAAGATTTGGCATTTCTGTCACATAATGAAAAACGCCGAAATCGGCAGGAACTGTATATTCGGCCAAAATGTAAATGTGGCGAGCGGCGTAGTAATCGGCAACAATGTAAAAATCCAAAATAATGTTTCTATTTATACGGGTGCGATAATCGAGGATGATGTTTTTCTTGGTCCGAGTTGTGTTTTGACGAATGTTACAAACCCACGGTCACAAATTGTACGTCATGATTTATATGAGAAAACAGTTTTTCACCGTGGTGCAACTATTGGAGCAAATTCAACCATTGTCTGTGGGATTGAACTTGGGCGGTATTCGTTCATTGCAGCCGGTGCGGTGGTGACCAAAGATGTGCCGGATTATGCATTGGTTATGGGTGTACCGGCACAACAGGTTGGCTGGATAAGTCGGCACGGTATTCCGCTTCCGGAACCTGATGCTGAGGGTATTATGATTTGTCCGGAGGTGGGCTATCGTTACAAAGAAGTCGAGCCGGGGGTGCTCAGATGCTTGGATTTAGACGAAGATGCTTGTTTGCCGCCGGAAAAAGCCACTGGTAAAGCTTCATACAAAGATATTAAAGGAAAATAAACTACGATACCGACTTTAAGCGGTGAAAGCTGACATAATGAATGTGCCTTTATTAGATTTGAAAGCCCAGTACACAACAATGAAGGATGAGATCGTGGATGCCGTTTCCGGTGTGCTCGAATCGCAGAGATGTATAGGCGGCCCGAAAGTCGCCGAACTGGAAGAAAAAGTAGCTGCTGTCAGCAGTTGTAAATTTGCGGTCGGCGTTTCCAGCGGAACAGACGCAA
>CBDURK010000424.1:0-2759 GCA_965369645.1 uncultured bacterium
GCCAATGGTATGTTGTGACCCAGGATTGCCTTCGGTTTGCCATCGGGGCCATATTTACCGAGACGGGGTCCTAACATAATTGCACCGGCCAGGGCCAGCCATCCACCTATTGAGTGCACAACCGTTGAGCCTGCAAAATCCAGAAATCCTAAATTTTCGAGCCATCCGCCGCCGTCGAGCAGACCGCCCCAGGCCCAGGAACCGAAAATCGGATAAATGAACAGTGTTATGAAAAAGCTGTATGCCAGATATCCGACAAACTTCGTTCTCTCAGCCATAGCACCGGAAACAATGGTCGCCGCTGTTGCTGCAAAGACCGTTTGGAATATAAGAAACGTCCAGTTCCAGTCGGAGCCGGGTTCAACGCCGCTCATGCCGAAAAGTGTCGTACCAAATAAGCCGTTGCTTTTTCCGAACATCAACCCAAAACCAATAAGAAAGAACGCTATTGTTCCTACGGAAAAATCCATCAGATTTTTCATAAGGATATTCACGGCGTTTTTGGCCCGGGTAAAACCCGCTTCGACCATCGCAAAACCAGCCTGCATAAAGAATACCAAAAATGCTGCTATGCACGTCCAGACAATGTTGATATTCAATTGCACTTCTTCCTTAGCTGCTTCTACAGCCGATATAGTTGTGTCGGATGCCTCGGCCCCGAACGCCGACCCACATAAACCAATTGTTACTAACAATATAACGGCAATCAATGCATTTTTCATTTTTCTGCCCTTGAATCTCATAATAAAAGTCTTAAAATTTCTTAGTTAAACCTATGCCAACGAAGAAGAAATCACTGGCAGTTCCGTAAACATCCGTATCGCGCATATCATCACTCAACAAAGTCACATAGTTTACACTTGGTGTGATTGTCAAACCCTCTATCTCGAAGGGAAAAGAGACTGAGAGAACTAAATCGTTTATCTTGCTTTGGTTGGTGCCCCAGTAGTACTTATCGTATGAAGCACTGCCCCACCCAAGTGTAGCGCCGATATCCATAGCAACCGGAACGCCCGGACTCAGTTCTAATATCTCTTCTACGCTGTGTCCTATCCCTAAAGAAATATACGTACCATCAGCCTCATCCAGATCATGGTAACCGGTAATAGACGGACTCGCCGGCAAATCAAAATTAAATCCGAGGTAAGCTTCTAAAGTATCCGGAAGTCTCGTACCATCAGCATAGCTTCCCGGGAAGTCATAGTAGATTAGACCGGTCGAATAGCTAACCCCCTCAATATCCAGTAGATCATCCGACCAATCCAGATAGTAGTCCATTTCCAAAAAATTACCATTTCTGTCATTGATATTGGTCAAGTCAAGATTGCCCCAGATTCCTGCAGTGAGGTTTCCGTAAGTGGCGCTGATGCCCGGCTGGAAAACCGGATCATCAGATAGGTTCTGGCCTCGCCAAATATACTTCCCGAAATAGTCGGCCGTAAGTTCAAAACCAATTTCGTCCTCGGCAAAAGCCGCTCCGGTACCAAATACCGCCAAATTCAGTACTATCACCAACCACTTTGCCTTTTTCATGGTTCTCAATCTCCTTTTCTTAAATTTCGAATCCAGTTTTAACCTTCAAAACACTTAGTGACTGACAATTAACATGCTAATTTTATAAAGCAATAGATGTGCCAGGATGGAAATAATATGAAATAGTAGGTGTAACTATATGCTATCAAATAAGTTACATAACAACTCGACGCCAATGGTTAGGCAGAGTAGTGCGACATATATGTGCGATGGTATATTGTACGCTACAAAAATGTAGCAAATACTCAATGAAATGTATTTTCCGGTCCTCTTATATTGCCTGGCGAATTCTGTATTTTGTCCTAAAACAATGATATACTTCTACCTGCAAAATCCTACAATTTTTAAAAGGACTGAAAATCCAAATGCCATTAAAAAACCTTGTGAACACGCGTTTGCTTTAAAGATTACGACAGTAGATTAGTAGCGTAATTGTGTAGGAATGAATGGGAAATGATAGTTGTGTAATTTGAGGTGTTGAAATGGATAGACGAAAATTCCTGAAAGAATTTGGAGCGGTTGTGACAGTTGCTTGCACGAGCGGATTATGGGCGGCCCAGAGGGCTGAGAAACGCAATATCCCGAATATTCTTTATATCATGTCCGATGACCATGCAGCTCATGCGATAAGTGCATATAAAAGTCGATTAGCAAAAATTGCTCCGACACCAAATATTGACCGCCTGGCTAATGAAGGAATACTATTTGAGAACTGCTTTTGTACCAATTCGATTTGTGTTCCCAGCAGGGCGACGATACTGACCGGCCAGTACAGCCAGACCAACGGCGCTCTGGACCTGGGCGGTCGGCTCGAACCGCAAAGACAATACCTGCCCAGACTGATGAAACAGGCCGGTTACGAAACGGCTATGATTGGTAAGTGGCATCTGAAGCAAGAGCCTGCGTTCGATTATTATTGCGTGCTGCCGGGGCAGGGTTCATATTTCAATCCGATTCTTCGTGAGTCGGGTGGGCAGTGGCCAAAAAAAGAAAAGCGCTTTGCATCTTATGATTCGCGTCACTCGTCGGATGTTATTACCGATACGTCGCTCAAGTGGCTCAAAGGCAGAGATAGGTCAAAACCTTTCTTTCTTATGCATCATTACAAGGCGCCACACGACAATTTCGAAAATTCCGAGCGTTATGACTGGCTCTTCAATGATGTGGATATTCCTGAGCCTGCGAGCTTGTGGCGGCAGTCGAATCACGGTTCAAAGGCAACCGAA
>CBDURK010000425.1:0-2758 GCA_965369645.1 uncultured bacterium
TTGCAGGACAGGGACGTAGTGGCTATAGAATACATGCCGAATGTTTAAAAAATCCAGAGCGTATTCATAAAGACAAAGATGAATGGTTTATATATGTCCCATCTTGTTTCAATGACTGCTTGGGTATTGCAAAGACTGATCGTGTTGTAAAAACAGACCATCTTGAATTGGATGAAAAAACGCAAAAAATGAAGCCACAGAAAAAAACTGTAAAGGTTTGGACACAAGGATCTCGTTTTGCTTTTCATCATGGATGCACACTTTACGACACTCCGAAAGCATACCATAGGTGGGGTGACGCAATTAATGAAATAAAGTATTGTGTCTCGATTCTCAGTGGAACAAGTGCAGAACCAGCGATGAATGAAAAAGAGCGAAGACCTGGCAAAGTCGAATTTTCAATCCTTTCACCATGCCAACGAACAAGAAGCATAAAAGAAAACGGAGAATATAAGCTAACACAAGATGAATTTGTAGATTTTTTAATAAACGGAAATCCGGAAATTATTTCAAAATAGGGGATTGGGAAGATTTGATTATAAAACAAGATTCAAAATATATGCAGATGGCGCTGAAACTTGCTCAGCGGGGTATTGGTTCTGTTGAGCCGAATCCGGCTGTTGGTGCTGTTATCGTAAAAGGTGATCGTGTTATCGGCAAAGGCTGGCACAAAAAGTTTGGCGGGCCTCATGCGGAAATAAACGCGTTGGAAGATTGCGCGACTTTGGGCATTGATCCCCGTGGCGCTGCGATGTACGTTACGCTTGAGCCGTGCTCTCACCATGGTAAGACCGGCCCCTGCACGCAAGCCATAATCGCCGCCGGTTTGGCGAAAGTTTTCGTAGCAATGATTGACCCATCGGAGCACGCAGGCGGTAAGGGTATTGAGCAGTTGCGTGATGGGGGAATTGAGGTGGAGAGCGGTATTTGTGAGGCCGAAGCCAAATTGCTGAATGCTTCTTTTGTAAAATATGCTTCTACGGGCAGGTGCTGGGTGACATTGAAATGGGCGCAGAGTATTGACGGTAAATTAGCAGTGACTGGGCCGCTGCCATCGGGAAGCGGTTGGATTTCCGGCGAGCAAAGCAGAAAAGACGTACACAAATTACGCCGGCGTGTGGGCGGTATATTGGTAGGTATAAATACCGTAATAGCGGATGACCCGCTTTTAACGGCACGGCCTGAAAAAGGTAAAAAACTCACAAGAATCGTTTTAGATATCCATCTCAGGATACCTCCGGATTGTAAGCTGATTAAGACGGCCGGGGAACATCCCCTGCTAATATACACCTTAGAAGAGTCAGTCGCGGCGAAACCGGAAATTGCAGAAAAGATTACCAAAAAGGGCGCCGAGGTGCTTGCTTATCAGGCGTCGCAGGGCGGCTCTAATCTGCATTTTCTGCTCGATGAATTAAGTAAACGCGGCATTGCTCACTTACTTGTCGAGGGCGGGCCGAGGGTATTGACTTCGTTTCTAAAAGAAGAGCTTGCCGATGAAGTTGTGGTTTATATCGCACCGAAGATATTAGGGGCGCAGGGCAGCGCCGATATAACCGGAGCGATGGCTAAGTTAACGCAGGCCGTCGGGCTGCATAACATTGATATTAAACGCTTCGGTGAAGATGTTCGTTTGTCCGGCTTGACGGCAAAAGCGCTTTAGTGAAATTTCGGTCTCAATCTGAACAATAGTTTTATGGTTCACATAATTAGGAAATGCAGCGGATGAAGAAAAGAGATGTGGTGAAGCTGGCGATTGAGGGGCGCGGAGTTCCATACGTTCCGTGGCACTGCGGCTTTACCATTGAAGCAGCTGATAAGTTGCGAAAGCATTTTGGCCGGGATGATTTGGAGCGGGTCCTGGACAATCATTTCGTTAAATTAGGCAGCGATACAGGTTTTTTTACTGATATCGGCAATGGCCGCTTTTGTGATGTATTCGCCGTGGTGTGGGACCGCAGCGTCGATAAAGATATCGGTATCGTTGAAGGATGTGTCTTGCCGGACGCGACACTTGACGGATACGAATTTCCCGACCCGCTGGACAGGCGTATTTTCGAAGGTATTGATGAGAAGCTCTCTTTGTATGAGGATTGTTTCCGGGTATTTAAGATTGGATTCTCGCTGTACGAGCGGGCCTGGACTCTGCGGGGTATGGAGAACCTGATGATGGATTTTCTTACGGCTCCGGACTTCGTGCACGAACTGTTGGAACGAATAGCCGACTATAATATCGCTCAGATTACCGAGGCCTTGAAATACGACATAGACGCAATTTATTTAGGCGATGACTGGGGCCAGCAGAGGGGCCTTCAGATGGGGCCGAACCTATGGCGGGAATTTATTCGCCCTCAGTTGAAACGGATGTATTCGGTTGCTCGGGATGCGGGCAAGTATGTTGTTATCCATTCGTGCGGCAAGGTGGATGAGCTTTTTGACGATTTGATTGAAATAGGGCTTAATTGCTTTAATCCGTTCCAGCCGGAGGTTATGGACGTCTTTGACCTTATGAAAAGGTACAAGGGACGACTTGCCTTTCATGGCGGCCTCTCGACACAGCAAATCCTGCCGTACGGCTCAGTCGAAGACGTTAAGAATGCCGCAGCCAAACTGCTGAAAGCCGGCAAAGAAGGCGGCTATATCTTCTCACCCGCCCACGCCGTCGAGGGCGATGTACCCCTGAAAAATATGCTGGCCTTTATAGATACCCTCCACACCCAAAACGGCTACAAACGATAGATTTCTCGTCTGTGGCCGATTT
>CBDURK010000426.1:0-2754 GCA_965369645.1 uncultured bacterium
GCTGTATAGAAAAGAATGACGGCCAACATAAAATCAGCATAAAACCTGAAAATCCCTAAATTTTATTTAAATTTTCGCACCCGACAAATATTAAGTAATCGCCTACTTTCAAACCGGTGTGCCAATATCATCTTTATATTTTTTGCGCAGCAATTTCAGCTCTGCCTTTAGCTTTTTGACAAGACTTGAGTTTGTCGGTTCGCTATAGATATTTTTCATTTCCTTAGGATCTTTTTTCAGGTCGTAAAGCTCCCATTCGTCGATGTCGTTGTAGAAGTGTATCAGTTTGTAGCGTTGTGTACGTATGCCGTAATGCCGTTTAACACTATGCACTGCGGGGTATTCGTGGTAATGGTAGTACATCGATTTTCGCCAGTCTCGGGGCGTTTTACCCTGCAGAATTTTGCGAATCGAGCGTCCCTGCATATCTGGTGGTGTTGGTACACCGGCGAAATCCAAAAACGTTGCGCCGAAATCCAGGTTCAAGACGATATCATTTTTGATAGAGCCGGCTTTCACTTCCTGTGGATAGCGAACGAGCAGCGGCATGCGCAGCGATTCCTCGTACATAAATCTCTTATCGAACCAGCCGTGGTCGCCTAAATAAAAGCCCTGGTCGGATGTGTAAAAAACCACTGTATTTTTTGCCAGACCTGTCTGGTCAAGATAATCCAAAACCCGACCGACATTTTCATCGACCGAGGCGATACACCGCAGGTAGTCTTTGATATATCTTTGGTATTTCCAGCGAACCAGGTCTTTGCCTTTGAGATTTGCATTTCGGAAGGCTTCGTTTTTCGGATTGTATGCCTCATCCCAAAGCTCTTTCTGTTCGGCTGTAAGGTTCCTTGGAGGGACGAGTTTCAGGTCTCTATCGGTCATCGTCTTTTCGATGCTCATATCCTGTTCCTTGGCGGCCCTTCCTCGGTTGGAATAGTCATCGAACAAATTTTCCGGTTCAGGAATTTTAACATCGTCGTACATCGTCAGATATTTAGGGCCAGGCTCCCATGATCTGTGCGGGGCCTTCTGTTGGTACATCAGGCAGAATGGTTTTTCTCCGCTACGTTCTTTGAGCCATTTGAGGGCATGGTCGGTAATAATATCAGTAGTGTAGCCTGTATATTTTCTTTTCTGGCCCATCTCTTTCATATCTGGGTTATAGTATTTGCCTTGACCGGGCAGGACATTCCAGTAATCAAAACCGGTCGGGTCGGTTTTGAGGTGCCATTTACCTATCATAGCCGTTTCGTAACCAACATTTTGGAGCAGTTTTGGGAAGGTCTGCTGGCTGGGATCAAACTTTTGCCTATTATCGATTACGCCGTTAATGTGGCTGTATTTGCCGGTCAGTATTACTGCTCGGCAGGGGGCACAGATTGAATTAGTGCAGAAGCTGTTGTTAAAGAGCATGCCTTCCCTGGCGAGACGGTCGAGGTTTGGTGTTTTATTGATTTTACTTCCATAGCAGCTCATCGCATGTGAGGCGTGGTCATCCGTCATTATAAAAATTATGTTTGGCCGTTGTTTACCAATCCCTGCTGTTTTACCAATGCTCTCGCAGCCAGGCAGTATCGATAGCGCTGACGCTGAACCCGCCACAAAGCCGAGTGTCTTGAGAAATTCTCTTCTTGTTGTTTGTCTTTTCATTTTGGTTCCTTTCACACATTTTTGTATGGACTGTTTAATCATACAAAAAATCCTGAACTTGTGACAATATTATTAGTTACGCCGGTATTACTGATAAATATTTGCAATTTGTTATTTATAATCTTTA
Organism: uncultured bacterium; assembly: GCA_965369645.1. Lineage (GTDB taxonomy): Bacteria > Planctomycetota > Phycisphaerae > Sedimentisphaerales > Anaerobacaceae > NIOZ-UU13. Next base: position 1,778 of record CBDURK010000426.1, read on the forward strand.
CCCGCAAGACTGTCTTGGCATGATTTGCGCCACTTAATCATCATTGTTTTCATTGATTTTAGAATCTGCGGTTTTTTTGCCGCTAAATCTTTTTTCTCGCCGGGGTCTTCGAGCAGGTCAAAGAGCATATAGGTTTTACCCCTATCACTGCTGTATATTTTATAACGGTTGTCCGTCAGTGACATCTGGTTTTTTGATTCAAAGCCTATTGGTACCGGACGTCTTTGCATATTGCGATTAATCAACGGCAACAGGCTTACGCCGTCAACAGGCTCAGGCCGGCCTTTTATCTTAAATCCGAGTATGTCCATAACTGTCGGGAAATAGTCGGAGGTTGAGCAGGGAATATCGGTTGTCCGCCCGGTTTTAATTCGAGCCGGCCACTCGAGCAGACCCGGTACGCGGACGCCGCCTTCGAGCAAACTTCGCTTTCGTCCTCGGAATGGCCCGGCAGAGCCGCGAGTTCGACCGTGTTTGCTGTCTTTTCCTTCAGGGCCGTTGTCGCTGCAAAACCAAAACATAGTGTTATCAGCTATTCCAAGCTCTCTCAATTGAGTGCGAAGCCGACCTACCTGTTCATCAAGAGCAGTAATACATCCGTAGTAGTGCTGCTCATCTTCGCTGTATTGTGAATATATCTTTCTGTATTTTGGACCTGTCACAACCGGTAGGTGTGGTGTATGAAACCAGATAACTGCGAAGAAAGGTTTGCTTTTGCCTGCGGCATTTTGGATAAATGGAACAGCACGGTCCATTATGACCCGGCAGTCATCGCCCTGGAGATTATCGGTTACTTTTGTACCATCTTGTCTCCAATAGTAGGTTCCATAAGGCTCGTTTGTATCCGGCTTTTTCATTGGATTCCACGTGGGAACTTTTGCTTCTGTCGAAAAGCATATGTCGAATCCATTGTTCCATGGTGGTGAGTAATGTTTTGCACCTCTCGGGCCACCGCGGTTGGAATCCTTTTTCTTTGT
>CBDURK010000427.1:0-2734 GCA_965369645.1 uncultured bacterium
GGGTCACGCTGATCATAGGCCTCAACCAATATTGTATCGGCAATCCCAAATCCGGGCGGGGGATTGTCCGGTGGATGATAAGCTGCCCCCCATGAAGGATTACCAACCAAAAGCACATACGGCTCCTTGAAAAGACCACTGCCGCGAAATGTAAGATCAGGTTCGGCCCGTGCCTCTCCATCGCCCTGGTGACACTCGCTGCAGTACTTATCCAGCACCGGTTGAACAAATCGCATATAGCTTATCGACTCATCTCCCCAAGGCGGCGGGATTATTTCCGAGGGACTACGGCGCAGTGCCCTGGCACCGGCCTTATTAGCCGGAGTAACACTGTGCATCTCGTGACACCCAAGGCAACCTCTCGTCTCGCCCGGCATCACGCCTGAAACCGAGCGCATTGTCTGTAATGCCAGATAATTCTCATCGAGCAATTGAAAATAAAGCGATAAGCCCGAAGGCGCCTTAAAATGTACAGAGCCATCTTCTTCAACCGGGACCGTTCCAAGTATCCGTTTGACTCCCTCGGAAGATACCATCGAAACCACTGGCCCGGTTGATGCATAAGGTCGTTTGTACCAATAGCTGTATGTCTTGGCATCCATCGTTAGGATACGAAGGTAACTTGCTCTGCCTCTGATCTTGGCCGGAGCGTTATGATAAATGTTATGACTGAATATAATACCTCCGGCAGGCTTATGCCGCTCTGCCATGGTGGGCCATTTAACAGAGTCCGGTTTTATCGCAGGTTTCGGGCGAGGCTTGAGAGGCATGGCGTGAAGAATGTGATGTACACCCTCGTAAATCAGCTCTTTGTTACCCGCTGTATCCATCAGGTACAATACAAACTTGCCATCCCTGTCGGCTGATACGAGAAATACTTCTTCGCTTAAGGGATAAGGATTCTGATATGCGCGATAGTTACCACTCTTATGATAATTCTCAGACTCTATCGGATCGACTGGGCCGTTGCCTGATTCGGGCCATTCGAGTTCTGCGGTTACTTTTGTAAGGCCGCCCGGGAAGTTAAGACCTTTTCGTGTGTCAACAATGCCGATACTACCGGCAAACCAGTTATGATGTGCAGAACCGGTAAACATTACCCTGTGGCTGCCCGGGATCGACCGGGCGTCTTTTAGAAGGTCAGGCCAGACGCTCTGGTTGCCCCAGAAAGTAGCAGCGCCGGTTCCATCCGGAGACATCGTCCAAAGCGATTGAGCCCGCCAGAGTGGCTTATCGGTATATTCCCAACGGGTATAGATCACCGTACCATCATTGAGCAGCGAAGGCAGATAGTCCGGCTCATTATTGCGGGAAATAATGTACATATTACTGCCGTTGAGATCGCATCGCGTTAGCACAAATGAGTTCGTCGGCGGCATACAGCGAACATAGTTATGCCCGCGTGTGCTGGCAAAGATGATGTGCCTGTCATCAGGAAGATAAATCGGATCAACATCGTCATAGATACTATCAGTAATTTGTCGCAACCCGGAGCCATCAATATTTATCTCGTAAAGATGAAAGTTCTTTTCGTTAGCCGGATGAAATGACAGCAGCACCCGCTTTGCATCAAATGACAGGTCAGGTCGCCAGAATGTACCATGCAATGGCTCGACCGGCATCAGTTTTACCAAATGCCCCGTTAGGGACAATCCTTTAAGAGTAAGCAGTCTGCCACCCGGTACCGCCATATAGCCAAGTCGATGACGCGTCTCATGTGGCCATTCAGAGCCCGCTGGCGAAGGTATATCGACAAACAACAAACTGTCAAAATCTACAACAGGATCACCCAACATTATTCTGCGCTTAATACTTCGCACTGCGTAATATAGCTGCTCACTAGCGCCAGTAACCACCTTTGTTTCCAAAGCCATGAGTTCAGATAATTCGTTTGAAAAATCGACATGGTCTGGATACTTCCGCTCGATCCTGGCGGCAGCTTCCCTGGCCCATCCTATCTCGTTCTTTATGTGTTCAACTGTTACATCGCCATTTGCCTGAAATAGCCAATCCTTCCGCAATAAATCTTCCGCCTCTTTCGCTGAGTAATCCCGTGTTTGAGGAGTATAAGGCTTTATATATGGAGCCACTGCTTCATGCTGCACAGGCCTGTAAACCACCTGTTTGGTTGCCTCCATCATAAGATTAATCCAATCCGCATCATACGTCCCAGCCTCGGCCATATCCTTTAGCCGCTCAAATTTAGCCGCCAATTGTTCGACTCTTTTCCATTTCTTCAGCTCAGTCTCACTAAGCCCTGCCCATTGCTGCCGGGTTAGCGGCCTATACTCCGTTACAAGTCCTATCAGATATTCGGCCTTATTAAAATTCCACGAATTATCCGCAGCGATTAGATACTCGAAAGGTTGGCTATTTGTCGCTTTAGAAAAATCAGCAAATTCTTTGGGAAATTTTGCAGCCAGCTTTGCCTGGACAAGCTTTAATAAAACGGCCGGCACATTCCTGTCTTTCAGGTTCCTCCGAGTCCCAGCCATAGTTTCGGAAAAAGTTGTTTTATCTTCGTAGATATCCTCTATCTGACCTTGATACCCTTCAATCTTCGTCCCGATTACTGATAGACCTTTCTCATATAACCTGGCGATTTGTTTGCCTGTCAGGGCTATATTGAATATCCGCATATCATCTATTGCCCCTTGGAAAAACTCATCTGTTCCCCCAAGTGAGCCTATAAACGCATCGGCCTTACCACCGGAAATGATCCGTCCCGGTTTTT
>CBDURK010000428.1:0-2732 GCA_965369645.1 uncultured bacterium
AGGCCGGCTTTACCATCGCCAACGGTGGATACGGCGGAACGATGTTGGCAGCGGCCAAAGGAGCTTCCGAGGCAGGTGGTGAAGTAATCGGTGTAACGTGCTCGGCTTTTAAGAACAGCAGACCCAACGAATATATCAGCCGTGAAGTTAATACCGCCTCGCTTGATGAGCGTCTGGATAGGCTGATACAATTGGGGCAGGCTTATGTGGTACTGCCCGGCGGAACCGGAACACTGCTGGAGTTGGCGATGGTCTGGGAATTAAAAAACAAAGGCTTTTTCAAAACAGACAAACCGATTATACTTTTAGGCGGATTCTGGAAGCTGCTTGTTGATTCGGTTGCAGGCGAAGACCCTGACAGCAGCAGATATGTAAAGCTGGCGAGTGAGCCGCAGCAGATTATTAAGTTGATTAATGAATGTTGATGATTTGTAATTCAAGAATACCTGATATGGAAAATAAATCGGCAATTTTAATTTTAGTGTTCTTTTTAGTTACAATCCCGGCTGCATTGGGATTTGGCGCCGAGACCCCGCGAGAAAATCTGCTGTGGGACGGCTTTGTTCTGATGGGTGTTAATGGTAAAATAACTCCCACCGCTTTGCCCGGCAAAAGCGAACAAGTGAGTGATAGTAACGCACCTCTCGGGCGCGGGCCTAATCTTGTTTCCAGCGAGAGTGGATGGTTCTATGAATTTGCCGCCGACGTGAACGATTTAAGAGTTAAAGCCTCTGCCGGGACCACCTTAAAGCTGCTGCCATCGTCAACACTGGAAAAGTTGATTGCCGATGTTAACGAGCGTTCTGCAAGTACTTACAGGCTCTCGGGCTGGGTTACAAAATACAAGGGAAGGAATTTTATATTCCCGAATCATTTTCTACCCGTTAGCACAATAATTAAGCGGCAGCTTCAAACAGATCAAGAACCGGAAGAAGACATCCAAAGCACGCCTGAAAAAGAGTCTGAGCAGCCCGTCGTAAGTGAGCCGAACGATTTATTGGCGATGCCGAAGGAAATTATGGAAAGGCTCAAAGCCGGGAGGGTTGTCAGGCCCCCGACTCCGAGAAGAACACCGAAGACAAAAAAAATAGTGTTAGAGCAGGATTCCATACTGGCAGACAGGAGCGCATTTCTGGTCAAAAAGAAAGACGGCCAGCTTGTGTTCGTTCTGGATGCCCTTGGCCGCAATGTCCGGCCTGTATCGTTAAAGCTGCTGCCGTGCGAAGCGCTGGAGTTGGCCGAACTTACACAATCCGCGATTCCCGAGCCGGTGCGGTTTAAGATAGCAGGTATTGTGACTAAGTATAAAGGCGAAAAATACCTGCTGCTGCAAAGGGCAACCCGAATTTACAGCCACGGCAACTTCGCAAGGTAAAGGACTAACAAATGCCCCACGAACTCGACAAAATCCTTATCTCATTACACCAGCTTACCCCTACGGAATTCGACAAAGCATTATTCAAGCTTAATGAGGCAGTAATGCAGGCTGCTATGTTTGGCGTTGGTGACGCTAGGAGCGAGGACGTTATCGAAATCCTTTGCAAAGTTGGAGAGGAAGGGGACAAGGCCGTAGCGGATTTTACGCTGACATTTGATAAAGTGAAACTTACTCCTGAACAATTCCGGATTAGCGAGGAAGATTTAGAAGAAGCTCACAAAGAAATTGATCCTGAACTTTTGGCTTCAATTCGACAGGCGATTAAAAATGTCAGGAAGTATCAAAGCGAAATCTTCATCGGCAACTTCAAACATCCGGGCATAAAGTACACACCGATAAAACGAGTGGGTATTTGTGTACCGGGTGCCTCTGCGCCATTGCCTTCAACGGTAATAATGACAGCAGTACTTGCGCAAGTGGCAGAAGTAGAAGAGATTGTCGTAGTATCACCTCCAAGATACAAGAGCAGTATTCACCCAGTTATTTTGGCAGTCTGTCAAGAATTAGGAATAAATGAGGTCTATCGCATAGGCGGAGCACAAGCGGTAGCGGCTTTGGCGTGGGGAACCAAAACTATTGAGAAGGTGTTTAAGATTGTCGGCCCAGGTAATCAATGGGTACAGACGGCCAAACAGAAGGTTTTTGGGATTGTCGATATAGATTCAATTGCTGGGCCAAGCGAAGTACTAATAATCGCAAACGATGATGCGAACCCAGCATGGGTGGCGGCAGATATGCTCAGCCAAGCTGAGCACGACCCGGGAAGTGCGATTTTGTTTACAGATTCACAAAAACTTGGTGAAGAAGTCCTTGAGGAACTTAAAAAACAAGTCGAGCAACTTGAACGAACAAGAGGAACTACTGAGTGTCTTAAAAAATTCAGCAAAATTGCCGTTTTTGAAAATATACAGCAAGTCTTTGAAGCAGCGAATATTGTTGCGCCGGAGCATTTACAGATTCAGTGTGGAGATAAGAGCAGAGAAATAGCTGGTAAAATCGAGAACGCAGGGGCGATATTTATAGGAGATTATAGTCCGGTTGCAGTCGGGGATTATTGGGCTGGGCCGAGCCATACATTACCAACTGGACTAAGCGCAATGTTTTTTAGCGCTCTTACTTGTAATGACTTTATAAAGTCAACGAGTATTATCGAATATGACAAAGAAATGTTGGCCGAGAGCGCCGACGATATTATTCGCTTGGCCGAGGTCGAAGGCCTCGACGCACATGCAAAAAGCGTCAGGATAAGACAGCAGAGCTAAGTTCCTCAAACCGCATATCAAACATCCCAGTT
>CBDURK010000429.1:0-2711 GCA_965369645.1 uncultured bacterium
TGTCTGTTTTGGCATTTGTATCGATGTTTATATTCTTGAGTAACTTTTCTATATTTTCTGCCGGTCTCATAATTTCACCTCACCATTCAAAATTGACCGCAGTTTATCCAGTCCATAACGGTACCGGCTCTGGACCGTGTTAATTGAAACGCCCTGCAATTCGGCAATTGCCTTAAATTTCATTTCGCCCTGAGCGTGCAGGATTATTACCTCTCGCTGCTGATTCGGAAGCTGTGCCATCGCATTATTCAATAGCCTTAATTGCTCGCTGTCGATAATCCATTGTTCCGGCCTTTTTAGATTCGACACCGCTATCCCGGCTTCGTCGTGGCCGGCAACTTCCCGCCGCTGCCCGGCTTTATTTGCGTTACGCAGGCGATTAACTACACAAGTTGCCAGATAGCTCTTGAAATTGCCGCTGAGCTTTAATTTCTCCGGAGATTGGGCAATTGATACGAAACAATCGTGCACAATATCTTCGGCGGCGGCCCTGTCGTTCAGCAGACCAAATGCCAGCCTTAGCAGATTGTCCTTGTACTTCTTATAAATACGGCCCAGGGCATCGCTACTGCCGTGCTTTATTCGCCATATAAGCAGCTTATCTTCTATCATCTAAATCCTGCGTATTTTCTCTTAGAACGATCGTTCATCATATATAACACAACCGAATTAACCATTTTAGTCTAAATAAAATCAATTATTTTCAGCTTCGCGTTTAACTCTGCAAAGATTATAGGAATATATTCCCAGAAATGAAAAAAGTTGTAAAAAAAGTTTAAACTCATTGTCCACAATTATATATCTTAAAAGCCATAAATTGCCCCTATCAGGTGGACATCCTGCGATTTTCTCGGCGTTACTTCATAAAGTCACCCACAAAATCTGTCGATTCGCAATTTATCAAGTCACCAACACGAAAGGAAGAGATTTGAAGGGTGTTTACAATGGATAAAACAGACGAGCGAAGAACTGAACCAAGACTGCGTTATTATTGGCCTATCTGGTTTGCTGAGAATTTCGACGACACACTTGCCCAGGGGCAGATGGTTGATGTCTCAAGCAGGGGTGCCGCTTTTACCTGCTATGCCCACGATGATTGTCCCTACCCGGGCCAAAATATAACCGCTCGTTTTAGTGTCCCGCATTATGGCCCGGATGATTCGTTCGATATGGAAAATTTCACACGCTCGGCGCATGTTTGCCGGGTAGAGAATGTAAATAGCTTTTTACGCCGTATTGCCGTTCAGTTCTCAGACCCGCTGCCTTTCAATCCGGGCGAACAAAACGCTGCCGAATCGTACGCACAAGCACAAAGCAACTGAACACTGAGCTTGTCTGGCGAACGTAAGAGGCCGGGCAATTTTTCTAATATGCCTTAAAATTCCTCATCCACTGCGGCCAGTCACTATCCTGGGCCCCGCCCGCCACCGTCCAGAAGCCGTTTCTGTTGTACTTGCGATGCCAATTGAGCTTCCATAGCTCTTTAAGCCCGACCTTTCTGACAGACCAGTCCATGAAGAGAATATTGATTGTCCCGTTGTGCCTGTCAATACAGAAATGCTTCATTTCATGGCCGGCGCTCACCCACTGATCCCGAACCTGGGGAGGAGTTATCCGGTTGGATCCGGAGCTGCCGTTCTGATAAAAGGGCCCGCCTCCTCTCCACATTGTATCGGCAAAAATGGGTATCTCGTTTCCCCCCTTGGCATCCATTGTCTTCCAGTTAAATTCTACCGGACGTTGTTGAATCGCAGTCTGTCCCTGCCGTCCATTGAAAAGCCAGCAATTCGCACCATAACTGGCTTCCTCACGTCTGTTCTCTGTCCCCCCTGTGCCCATGATATAGGTCTTAAACGCCCCGCCATAGTTTACTAAGTTTGCTCCACCCGATAGTCTCTTCTTGGCCATCGGACATATCAAAATGCCTGCTTTTGTCCGGTACAAATGCCGGAGAGGTACTACCCAGTTCCCTCGAGGCCAGCCAGTGGAGCCTTGGCCCTCCATACAGAAATAGCCCTCGTTGTCCTGGCAATACATCGACCAGATCGAGCCCCATGAGTGCAGGTTCATCTTACACCCGGCCGACCTTGCCTGTTTCTTGGCTCGATTTAACGCCGGCATCAATATCGCCATCAATAAGGCTATAATGGCAATGACAACCAATAACTCTATTAAAGTAAATCCTCTTGATTTGTTCATAGAACCACCTTCCGTTTCTATAGACATTTCGTTATAAAATTATATAAGGTGTACGGCGTGGACCTCCTTTTCAATAGTTTTGTATTTTCTTACTATTAAATGATACTTTCGAAGCATATTATACATCAAATCCTCTTGTCCTGTCAATGCAAAAAAGGGGAAATACATAGCCCAATTGGACTACAATATCCTGACAAAAGGATGATTCGTTCGGCATAACTTTTTTACTTGACCAAAAGGGGGTCGATTTGGTATAAATTACATGTTCCCGTATGGCCGGGCAACTATGAATTTGGAGTATTTCTTCGGGTACAATTCTTTTTTAAGCTGGTTTTGGCAAGCTCGATTCAAGGAGCACAAACTTGTGAGATCGGCTCTTGGAATGAAGGAGGATTTTTTATGTCTGAAAAAGTTACGTATTTCACTTCACTTCTACTGGTGCTTGTTGTGGCTTTGGCCGGCACAGTGAACGCTCAGGACGCAGGGCTTGTCGGCTACTGGAAACTTGATGA
>CBDURK010000430.1:0-2698 GCA_965369645.1 uncultured bacterium
TGCAGTTTTATTAGATTCAGAACACTCTCTTTCTACATGTTTTCTGAGGAATTTTCAGTCAAAAACGCTCACTCTTAAAAACAAAAATAAAATTTTTCGAATATTTTTTTATTCATTTTCTCATAAGAACTTATAGAAATTAGCCTGCTTAAAAATCCGCCAATTTTCGGGCCAAATACGCACATAGCTCTAATTATAGGGGGAGGGATATAAAATATATCGTTTGTCTTAAGCGTTAAGTAAGAGTTTGTGCCCGGTCGGTGGAAGGTAAAATCAAAAGGCAAATATGAAACAATGTTCGATATGTAAAAAAGTGCAAATTGTTCCCGGCTGTCTTGATGATTACATGCAGCTTGCGCATTATCACTATCGTGAATCCCGCCCCGGGCCGTTCAAGAAAATCTTTGTTTTGCGAAATGAATCAGCAGTACCTGCCCGGAACAAAACCATCGGAGTCATTGTTTACTCAATGCCGAGTCCGAGGCTGGAGCTTCGCGGCACAGCTACGGATAATTTCTTTTCCGGCTTCGACAGGAACACACAGCTTGAGCTTATTAACAGGAACATTCGCTGCATCAGCAGAGTAATTATCGCCCCGAGGTTTCGCGGATTGGGATTTGCAAAAAGATTAGTACAGCAGACTATGCCGAAAATGAATGTGCCGATCATCGAAGCAGTTGCGGTTATGGGGCGGATCAATCCTTTCCTCGAAAAAGCCGGAATGAGACCTTTTACATCAAAACCTTCCCAACGTTTTGCCCAATTCATCGAAGCTCTCAGTATCATTGGGATAGAAGGCAAAGATCTTGTCGATCCACAAAAAGTACAGCGAATACTCTCCCGACTCAACGACGAAAAAAACGAATTTATAGAGCGAGAAATTAAGCGTTTCCTCAAGGGTTACGGCCGCCGCCGGAATATGCCGCCCGGCTTGGAACGAACAAGATTCGTATTGAGCAGGCTTAATGCCAAGCCTGTCTATTACATCTGGTTCAATGAATCAATTTCAAATTTTTAATTCCATATTTAGTTATTATGCTTAACCAGGTTCAATCGATAGCACTTGATAAACTCGTTGCTCATCCGGACAATCCTAACCGAATGAGTAAAGCTAAGTTTGCAAAGCTGATTCGCAATATAGAAAGGACCGGCCGATACGAGCCGTTGGTGGTTCGGCCATGCCCGCGAAAACCGGATTGTTTTCAAATAATTAACGGCCATCATCGCTGGCAGGCCTTGAGAGAGCTTGGTTATAAAACCGCTGAAGCTCTTGTCTGGGACGTCAATGATCAGGACACAGACATACTCCTTGCCACGCTGAACCGCCTTGGCGGCTCGGACGTTCTTGATAAGAAGCTGACACTGCTCAAAAGGCTGAATAAATCCGCCTTTGACGGACGAACAGCCAAATTGGCAAAACTTCTGCCCCAAACATCAAATCAAATTAAACGTCTCACCGAATTGGCGATTTCCGATTGCCGAAAGGCGGTTGAAAATCGCAAATCACAGATATTAAATCCGCTGGTGTTCTTCTTAAACGACAAACAGCAGGTGGTTGTCGCAAAAGCACTGTCGGCCGCAATGAGCGAAGTTGAAGAAAACCGGACAAAGGCTATGAAGAATGCGGCCGCTCTTACATACATAGCTCAGAATTTTATAAATTCTCGACAAGTCAGCCTGTAAAAAATAACCGGTACGTTTTGTAAAGGAAAACAATGAAATAACTATTGACAAATACGACTCGATTCTTGAGAATTGACTTTTAATAGAGGAGTTAACTTTCGCAATTAAATAGAAAAAAGTCAATATCACGAGGTTGTGCAATGGCAAAGAAAAAGAAGCTTATCAAGGGACCGTGGTCGTGGACCAAGAATGATATCAAGCTGCTCAAAAAACTTTACCCCAAAGGAAATATAAAGAAGATAGCTGAGCGGCTCAATCGGCCTTTAACGGCGGTGCGGCAAAAAGCATACGACATCGGGATGAAAAGCGACGTGTACAATTATTGGACCAAGGAGGACCTGCAGCTGCTAAAAAAGCTTTACGCCAACACTTTAACAACAGAGCTTGCCGAGCGGCTTAAACGTTCTGCCGGATCGATAAAAACCAAAGCCCGTCAATTGGGAGTTAGAAAATCAGAGAGCTATTTCAAAGCCATCAAATCTCGCCCCCGAAAGCGACGCAAAAAAAGTTAAAAGTATTCAAAGTGTAAAAAGCAGATTTATACCTCAATACACGCGGATGTTAATATGTCCGCCTACCGGATCATCTAAAAAATAATGGGGAGGTTCTGACAATGCCCGGAGCAAAACAATTGACAAAAAAACAGCTTGCCGTAATAGAGGACCTGTTCACCGGCGAGCTTGACGAGCAGGCAATACTGGACAAATACAGGCTCAGCAGAAAGCTTTATAACCAGTGGCGAAATGACGAAAGTTTCGCCGAACAATTCGAGAAGCGCATCACCGATGCATATCGCCAAAGTGATGTCTTGATTGCGCGTTACGCCCCCGTAGCGGCGGCAAAACTGATTCAGCTCACGGATTCCGACAAGCCTGAGACCGCCCGCAAAGCCTGCCTCGATATAATCTCTATGCCGATACTAACAGCCAGCAGAGAAGCCCATCCGCCTGACGAACCTCAACCTGCCGATACACAGCTCCCGGTCTCGCTAAACGCCGAAACCGCAGGCAAACTC
>CBDURK010000431.1:0-2691 GCA_965369645.1 uncultured bacterium
CTACAGTGTCTAAAGTAACGATTTTCCTTAACTTTAGTTCACTTTAGGCACTTTTTAACTTTCCACTAATCATTGAATATATCTTCGGCGTCAGCCTCCCCACCCTCTGTGCCGTCCGATCCGAGACTTACCAAATCGTAGCTGCCCGGATTGATTTCGCCTTCGGCGACATATATATAAGGATTGTCCCACGGGTCGTTCAGTTGGCTGGCCTTTAGATACGGACCGTTCCATTTTTCCTCAAGCCCTGAAGGCGGAATCAGCAAGGCTTCAAGTCCCATAGAATCATCCGGATACTGGCCGCAATCAAGGCTGAATCTTTCAATCGCGCTTTCGATAATTGTCATCTTGGGCTTTGCCAGGTCCTTTTTGGCCTTGACGATGGATTTAAACATTTTAGGCGCGACAAATCCTGCAAGTAGGCCTAAAATAACAATCACTACAAGCAGTTCTATAAGGGTGAATGCCTTTCTCGTCTGCTTCTTCCACTTCATTTGAATACCTTTCTAAAAAAAACTAAAAACTCAAAACTAAGAACTCAAAACTATTTAAACCATCCCGCCGCCAAGAGTCAATGCCACGATTGGCAAAAGCGTCGCTATTATTATGAACCCTATTATTAAAGCTAACAGTAATATCAACGCTGCCGGGAAAATCGCCATAAACCTGTTTATCGCCGAATCTGCGTCATTATCGAAAGTATCGGCGGCATTCAAAAGCAGTTCGTCAAGCTTGCCTGTCTGCTCACCAATCGAGACAATTTGCACCAGTAAGGGTGGAAAATGGCCGGACTCGCTCAAAGGTTCGGCCAGCGACTCACCCCGCTTGACTTTTACAGCCACTGCATCGATTTCCATGCCTAACAATTCGTTGCCGAGCGTATCACGAACTACACTAAGGGCTTCCAAAATGATAACCCCTCCCTTAGTGAGCGCCCCAAGGGTCCGGGCAAATCTACCCACCGCAATCGTCTGCAATACCGAGCCTAATACAGGTATTCTCAGCTTAAAAGTGTCCCACTTGAGTTTGCCGACGGTTTTTGTCCATCTTGAAAAGTAATACAGCCCCGCCCCTATCATGGCCAGAAAAATCCATCCATAGACCTTGGTGAATAAAGCTTTCGAAAAGCTGCTTATTCCCATCAATATCCTTGTCGGCAGGGGCAGCAAGGCGCCGGTTTCGCTTATAGTCCCTATTATAGTCGGTAGTATCCAGGTGATTATAATAGCTACTGACGCAAGTCCTATGCACAATACGAATATAGGATACGCAGAAGCATTTTTCATATTTGTCTTTATCTTCTCGTCCCGGGTCAATATCCCCGCCAATTGGGCGGTCGTTTCTTCGAGCATTCCTCCTGTTTCGCCGACTCGTATCATCGAAAGATACAGCGGACTGAAAACCTTCTCGTGTTTTTCCATGGCTTCTGAAAGTGACTGCCCTGAGCGGACCGAATTCACAAGGTCGCCTAACATTTCTCTCATCCCGGGCTTGTGCTGTTGTTCAAGAATAAGCTCAAGACCGTTTAGCAGTGGAAGCCCCGCCTGTAAAGCCGTGCTTAATTGTGTGGTCATGGCTAAAACGTCTTTGCTGCTGACCTTTCGCGAGCCGAATTGCAAAAACCGGCTCAGATCCAGCGATACCTTCTCTTCGCCCTTAGCATGTGATGCAACGCTCGGTACATTGTCTTTCTCGAACACTTCTGTTACGAAATGACCTTTATCCGCCAGAACGGCCACAGCGCTTCTGCGGTCAACGGCCTCTATCAGTCCCCTGACGTGTCCCCCGCCTCTGTCAACTGCTTTGTATGAAAATTGACTCATTTCTTATATCTTATCACTTGTCCGGAAAACCTTCACATTACTCGTCTTCACTTATACTCTTTGAGACCCTGAATATCTCCTCAGGTGTCGTAACACCTTCTAAAACCTTACTGATACCATCGTGTACCATACTAATATGATCCGCAGGAGCTGCTTTTATAATCTGTTCTGTGGTTGGTTTTTCCGCTATCAATTCTCTCAGCTTGCCGGTTACTCTGAGCAATTCGAACATACCTAATCGCCCCGACATGCCGGTATGGTTGCACTCATTGCAGCCGGCGCCGTGATAGAACGTTGTACCCGGTTCAATCTTCATCGAACCGTTTAGGTTCTTTATGAGGTGCTCGTCGGGTTTATAAGGTTCTTTGCACTTCGTACAAATTTTACGCACCAGCCTTTGGGCTAATACTGCTTCCAGAGAGCTGGCCAACAGGAACGGCTCGACACCCATATCGATTAATCTTGTGACCGCGCCGGGTGCATCGTTCGTATGCAGTGTTGAGAAAACAAGATGGCCGGTCAATGCTGCGCGAATTGCTATATTGGCGGTCTCTGCATCTCGAATCTCTCCCACCATTACGATGTCCGGGTCGTGACGAAGGATATGCCGCAGGCCCGTGGCGAACGTAAGCCCTCTTTTCGGATTGACAGGCATCTGGTTTATGCCTTCGAGTTGATATTCAACAGGATCTTCTATAGTTATCATCTTTACCGAGGGTTTATAAATCCTTTTCATCGCTGCATAGAGAGTTGTTGTCTTACCACAGCCCGTCGGCCCTGTAACAAGCACAATCCCGTGGGTCTTTTGCAAGCATTTGTCAAAACCATCCAGACATTGGTCGTTCATACCCAAATCATGAAGTGGTAT
>CBDURK010000432.1:0-2689 GCA_965369645.1 uncultured bacterium
CCTTCAATCAGGTTGTACATTCGCTCGACGCGTTCCAGAAGCAAATTTATATGTTCTTTGGCCTGGTCGTCAAGCTTGTCCGAATAGTCGGATAATACCCAATTGGCTAAGGTCTTAATCCCACGCAGCGGTGCCTTCAAATCATGCGAGACTATAGATACGAAATCCTTTAGTTCTTTGTTAATATTATCCACTTTCTTGAGCAGTTCATCCTGGCATATCTCGGTTTGTTTGCGTTCGGTGATGTCCCGAGCGACAGCAATTACGAACTGTTTGTCGCCGAGCGAACCGGCCGAAAGAGACATTTCCATCGGGAATATATGCCCGTCACTTCGTAAGGCCGGCAGTTCGACTGTACTGCCGATTGCACCGTCGGGTTTTCCTGTGGCGAAATAGCTTTGTACATATTGACTGTGATGGTGCCTGTATTGCTCGGGCATCAGACGGTCGAGAGGTTGACCGAGCATGTCTTCTTTCTTACAGCCAAACATTTCTTCTGCCGCTGGATTGAACAGGGTTATTAATCCATCATTTCCGATTAATATCATCGCCTCACCAGTTGCACTTATAATCATCTGCAACAGGTTTTCCTTATGCTCAAGTGTTTCCTCCGCTCGTTTATGCTGGGTCATTTCCAGTTGGAGCTTTTCATTAGTCTTTTCCAACTCATGCCTTTGTTCTTTGGCCATTTCCTCTAAAGCGGTTTTTTTTATGTTTTTCTTGGCTGCCATTGTCTTGTTCTTCGTATTATTGTGTTTTTACATTTGGCTGCTACGGTTGTTATCTACCATACCCATGTGTCCCCTGCTCGTTCATAACAAGATTTATCGCTATTCAAGTATAGTCAAGCTCTCTTGTGAGAGACATTCTTTAATTTCTCAGCCATTGCCGATAATAGCGAGCTTTCGAGGCATTCTTTTCCGTTTTCATCAAGTATTATTCATATCCCTCTTGATTATGGAGATTATCGGCATATAAGAGGTGCAATTTCAGGATAAAAGCCGTTTTGTGGGCCAGAGCAAGACTTTTTCTGGTATTTCCAGGGGTGATTATTTTCCGCCCAAAGTGGCATTTTTGTATAGATCGGGTTAGAAAATAAGGCATAAAATCCCGTTGGAAGCACTACAAGTGGGAAATATTGCATGTTATAGGGACAGGAAATTAGCAATGGGCTTGACAACTACATTGGCGGCTGTTATAATAGAGCCAGTTAGGGGTGTATTTTTTGCCCCTTAAATAATAAAGACACTGGCTGGCTTATAAATAAGACCCGCCCGATAACTGTAGCCAAGATGTAGGATTTCAAAGAGGGAATTATGATGAAAAGCATTTCTGCTTGGAAGGTAATACAAGTTGTTATTTTGTGTGCTTTGTTTTTAGTGCCTTTAGGGTGCAGGTCTTATGATCAGATGGGTGAAACAGCGGCCGAAGGGCACAGAAGACATAAACGAGTTCTTCGTCTTAACAATCAGGGGATGATGGAAGATTTAGATTCGTTTATGCTGCTTGATAAGCCCAGCAAACTGACCGACAAGAGGATACCATAAAAAACATAAGTGCATAAGAGTACAAGTTGTTAGCTTTATTGTGGGGGGTGTTCTTAAGTATTGGCGGGTTCTGTGGAGGTATTAGTCCGGCCAATATATTCCGGTATGAGTTTCTTGATTTTTTGAACTATTTGGCTGTGGTTTTGTGCTTTGGCGATATTTATCAGTTCGTTTATACCATCACAAAGCCTCTCACGGTCCATCGGGATATTATTCCATATGCTGATTTTGGGATGCCTCGTACGTTGCATGTCTTCGCCCTCTATTCGCAGTTCCTCAAAGAGCTTCTCGCCGGGTCTGGGTTTAGTGATAGTGATTTCAATATCTTCTTCGGGCCTGAAACCGCTAAGCGTAATAAGTTCCCTGGCCAGTTCTATAATCTTCACCGGCTCGCCCATATCAAGGACAAAAATTTCCCCGCCTTTTCCCATTGTCGCCGCCTGAAGCACGAGCTGGCTTGCCTCGGGTATAGTCATAAAATAGCGTTTCATGTCTGGATGTGTAACAGTCACCGGGCCGCCCTGGGCTATTTGTTTTTTGAAGATAGGTACAACTGAGCCGTCTGAGCCAAGTACGTTACCAAAGCGAACAGTTACAAAGTGAGTTTTACTGGTTCTGTTGAGGTCCTGGATGTACATTTCCGCAATTCGCTTTGATGAGCCCATTATGCTGGTCGGGTTCACGGCCTTGTCGGTGCTGATCATTACAAAGTTAGTCGTTTCGTTATTATCTGCCGCATCGGCGACGGTTTGTGTACCAACAATATTGTTCTTGATGGCTGCGCTGGCATTGAGCTCCATCAAAGGTACGTGCTTATGGGCAGCGGCGTGAATGATGACCTGCGGTTTATAATTTTCGAAAATTTCACACACTCGGACTCTGTCTGTAATGTCGCAAATAATCGCTTTTATGGAGACTGCGGGAAATTGTGCATACAATTCTCGCTCTATATAGAATAGTGGATTTTCCGCCTGCTCGACAAGCAAAAGCAGCTTCGGATTGAAATTGCATAACTGCCTGCACATTTCCGAACCAATGGAACCGCCGGCGCCGGTAACAAGAATTGTTTTGTCTCGTGCAAAGTTTTCTATAAGGTCCAGATCAAGCTGCACAGCTTCTCTGCCTAACAAATCATTGATATC
>CBDURK010000433.1:0-2683 GCA_965369645.1 uncultured bacterium
TCTTTGTCGAATTGGTTGACTTTTATCCAGGTGGAAACGGTAATCTGATCAGCCATATCAAAGTCTGATTCGGCGCCAATCTTCACAAAGTCACCATCGCCGTCGAACTCCAGCGCCCCGCTTATTCTACCCGCGGCCGGCTGCCATTGAGGATCGCCAATGAGTTTGCCGTTATTGTTCCCGGCGGAATCTTTCGCAATGTCACCACTGGCCTCATCCAGTTTCCACAAGGCTACCAGAGAACCGGTAGTAAAGCTCCAAACATCCCCGGTTATAACGGTACCATCGGCCCAAACTTCATCAACACGCCAGTAATACTTGGCGCCCTCTTCCAGTTCCGGCAATTCATCATGACTGGAACTTTTCACTTCGGCTAATAGCGAAAGCTGGTCGGTCTCAGTGCCAAAATATATTTTATGCGATTTAGCGTTTACTCCTGATTTCCACTTAAGTTTTGACATCGTTGTTATGCCAGTCGTCGTTCCGTCACGCGGCTGAGGCTTTGTAGCCAAAACCTTGGCCGTGAGATCAGACTGAGAGAGCTGCATTAGCACCGGGAATAAGTTGTCCAGCGGCGGAAGCTGATCAATACTCAAACGCACATTAAAGTTGTTAATCTGTTCATCAGTGTCTAACTGGATGCTTGTTTTATCACAGGCCCGAGCCAATTGGAGCAATGTTTTATGCGCCGGATTTTGCGGATTATTGTACGTAGCCTGTAGATAAGCATCTGCAACGTGTATCCCTCCGCCTACGTTAATCAACACCAGTTTACTGGTAGATGGCGATAGCTTTTTGACAGCTTCGCTTAAGGGGCCGGTTGTACAAACCGACCTGCGTCTCTTGATTGCCGAAACCGAAGTCTCAACAACTTCAGGATTTAACGATAGAATAGTCGTCTTATTCATCTGGTTCATATAACAGTAGAGTTTCTGATTGTTAACAAGTCCAATTTGGTACTTTCCGGTACCATCGGCGGGCTGCCCGATGTCGGTTTGGCCGGTCACCAAATTGGCCACAGTCAACAATTGAGTCAGAATCTGGCGAGTCTGCTGCGGATTGTGGCTGGTTACTGCCAGTCCAAGATTGGCCGCTATTGGGGGTACTCCTATATTACCTCCGTTTGATGAACTATCCGGCGGCAAGGCAAACAGGTTTATCTGTTCGATATTGGCAAAGATTTCCCTGCCGATATCAAGGCCCGTCAAATTTTCAATGCTTTTACTTGCAGCCATGCTCTGTGCGCTTCGGGCCCCACCAAGAGCGATGCTGACCAGGCCAACCGCCTCGGATGGAACGGCCTCGAAGCCAGCCCTGCTGAGATTCGGGGTTCGAATCATGTTGTATGCAATACAGCGATGCCCATCCTTAAAAGCTATGTTGTGTTCAAGGGCGATTCCGTTTTCCTGAATGTTGAAAAAGACAATCAAATCATCGATATTCTTAAAATCGGCAATGCCGTCGGCAAGACGGATTTCGCCGGGAATCATGTCTGCCGGAATTATTTCTGAAAGACCTGCGAATACTTCATCAACGTTCGCCCAGAGCGTAAGAGCATTTTCCTGACGTGCTTTCTTGCTGATCTTTGCAAAGGATTTGTTACTCGAAGCAAGTGTAGGCTTGCTGGTAACGCCTTTGTATTGTTTTACACACCAGCTCAATTGCCTGGCCCAGTCTGCGGATGGACTTACAAGTATCACCGTTGTATCATCGTACGCACCGCCTCCGCCGCCTGGAAATGTTACACTTTGCATACCTTCAATAGGTTCAGCAGGTTCCCCCAACATACCGAGGCCCGCCAGGATTAAACCACGCAGGGTATCACTCTTTCCGGGAAACAACACCACTATAGTCGGCGGATTATTTTGGGCAATACTGGTAATGCCTACTCCCATCCCCCGTATTTTCTTGAATTCAGCCATCATGGCCGGATTCATAAGGGCAGCTATGATGTCTCCAGCCGATTTCTTAGATTTACCACCGCCGAGAACTGCAAGCGGATTTTCAAACGGAGTTCCCTTGAGCATATTCAGAATAGTTTCGATTTGCCTGCCTGGACTGCCGGTTTCAATATAGATTAAGGTCTCAGGCGGCATCAGAGCTGCCGGATCGGCATTACCAAGCTCTTCCAGCAAGGGCTTAGCCTTGTTAACAACTTTAGTCTGGTCACTGAAGTCCGCGACCAACTTGCTAAAAACTATCTTTGCCTGCTGCTCATTCTGTTTCTTGAGATAACACATACCCTGACGGTACATAGCCTGTGCGATGTGAGACCTCTGAGCGGAACTATCGGCGATTATCTTCTCATAGATTTCGATGGCCGCATTGAGGTCACCATCGACCTCTTCGGCATACAGGCCTTCCTGCAGCAGCGTACTCGAAGACTTGGCAAAAGTGACTGTGCCAAGGGCCCCAACCGCCAGCAAAAAAATGATTGTGATGCTCTTCAACCTTTCCATAATTGTGCTCCTTTGAAATAGATTAACAAAAATACGGTTACATTAACAGGAGCAATTATGACAACTGTATGTTACTGTTTTGTTACGGTTTTGTACTATTTTTAATATTTTATCGACACGTTGCAGGACGGAATCCATAAAAAGCAAGTGCATTTCAAGCTGGATTCCGTATAATTTCTTTAAATATTCTTGTTCATTGTGCCGTATTAAATACATAGCAATGG
>CBDURK010000434.1:0-2677 GCA_965369645.1 uncultured bacterium
ATGCGGAATATTCAGCCCATAGCTGCTCTTTTTGAACAATGCTTAATGCTTTACTTATTGACTGTTCAAAAATGGTTAGTTCACTTAACACTCTGATTTGCTCGGGCACATCGACGTTTGAGCTTTCTATACATCCGGATTCGATATGGCCGAAACCTTCCGAATCAGCAGCGCCCTGTGTAGGAATCCCTGAACGGTTTGTTTCCGCATAAAGACCCTTTCCTTTGTATTCAAGCCCTTCTTCGTTTGTGAATCTTGACAATTCTATTGCCCCTACAACGGATTCTTTGCCGTCGGCGGTAGTGCATGAGACGGAGCCATCATTTGTAATATGGATTTTCTGTGCGTCTTTAGGTATGAATATGATTGGCTCAAGAGCCTCTCCCGTGTCGAGCACCATCATCCCGTTCGGACGTACCAGAAACGAACCATACCTTGTAAAGAAGGACCTGCCTTTTGAGTCTGTGACATTGAAGAATCCCTTTCCGGAGATTGCCAGGTCAAGGGGGCGATCAGTCCTGAGTATTTTGCCCTGAGAGAAGTCGCGCTTAATAACAAGTGTATTATTATCGACGAAGTGCACAATGTTCTGTTTGTAGGCGATTGAGTGAACGTTGGTGATGTTTTCGATAACAGCTTCACGGGCCTCTGTGATAATATTCAGGATGGGATTATTGGGCATATAAAGCGATGTATTTTGTGCGAGCCTTTCTTTCTCAAGCCTTATTTGCGCATCTAATAGCGTAAGCCTGGCTTTTAGGATCTTTTCTTGAGATGCATGACCGGCATAGAACTCTTGCACCAACCTCTCCCCTTGCTTTTGCAGAATATCTATGATCTTATTATGAATCTTAATCCGCTCGGAACCAGTCGTACACAGGTCAGCTTTGGCATACAACATCGCAACAGTGGCGGTACCTATCTGCATTTCGCCAGATTGACCTATCTCTTTGAGCCTGAGCTTAGTTTCCACGACAGTCTTGAGAATATCATATCGCTCTGTTAGAAGTTCTCGGAGCTTATCATTAGGCCCGGTTTGGAGTTGATTCCGGTCTTGGGCCGCATGGGCTGCTGTAATAAATTGTACTTCGTTATTACAGAGCCAGTCACTTAGTGCTGTCAAGCAGATTAGAAACAGACTGATTGATATAAGGCAGCGAAAATTACGTCGTGATAATAACATCGTATTCTCCTTTCGATATTACCGAGACGCGTAGATGGAAATGCGGTCTCATTATTATTATAACGGTTTCCCTGATTTTATTTGTTCGAGTTCTGCTGAAGTGGAATCACATAGTAGGGAATCCCGTTAAATTGTCTCTTAAGCCATCCTTTAGGCGCTTGGGGCATCTGTGGGATAATCAAGGGGACATCTTTGATCGCTCTATCAGCCAACTGAATCTCCAGCGTTTTAATCCGCTTCTCAAGAGATGCGACCTGAGATTTTAGCGTCTTCAATTCAGCTTCGATACTCTCGCTTGATTCGGTTTTTGCCCCCAAAGCCAACAAAGTCAAAGGCATAAAGATGGCCAGAGCGATGAGTAATAAGAACCGTCTCATTATTCTACTCCTTTCTTAATTTATATCGAAATGCTGACGATACAGTTCTGTATGCGTCAGTATCTCAGTAATAGCCGGATGTCTCGACAACGAATGTTGCAAAACTGAAAGTCAAGGTGTGACCGCTATGTGAAATCTACAGTTCAGTATGAGAATTTGCAAGGAAAAAATAGGGGAAAAATGAGTACGAAGCAGGCAAAATAAATGGAAGTTATGGCCAGAGATTTTTGTCGAGCCAGTTGTCTGCGAGGATGGCAAAATCTTTGAAGTCAATCCGGTTATCACCATTTAAATCGACAGGTGGTATAAGGGGCAGGTCGAAGATACCGGTTCCGTTTGTAGCTGCGTAGGCAATCTCCGGTTGTGAGAGGGCATAGTCATAGATTTGAAAGTCGTCGATTAACCCGTCATAGCCGCCGTACCATCCTGAGCCGATTTCAAATGAGGTTATACCTAATATGGGCGAGTTTGCGCCTATCCGGCTGTCGTAGAGGATACCATTGAGGAAAATCTGCATTTTTCCGGTTTTGGTTTTTTTGGTGAATGCCCAGTGGTTCCAGCGGTTCGACCATTCGGTTTTGTATTTGTGTTTTCCACTCAGACGGCTTTCGAAAGACCATGGCGAGCCGCAATCCCAGTTGTATTTTCCGGGTGACTTCCAGCAGCCGAGATTAATGGCTATCGTGGGGTCATAAACATTATAAACATAGTCCGAGCAGCAGAGCGTATCGGTGTGATGGATTGAGTCGTTACCTTGTTGCCAGAAGGCGATTGTTATCGCTGTTCGAGTTTTTGAAAATAATTCAGCGGCGCCGGTTATTTCCACAGAATCAATGTAGCCTCCGAAACTTATTGCCTGGCCGTGGACGCCCTCGACATAAGTAGGGTGGCCGCGTGTCAGGCCGTGGGCGCTGCCGGCGCTGTCGCTGGCGTTGCCGTTGAACTTGTACCAGACGATGGGGGCATCCGGAGCTTCTACCGGATAAATACTGTGGCCTTTTTCAAGCCAGTTGTGTGCCAATTCCTTAAGGTCATGAAAGTCAACAATACAGTCGCCGTTGAAATCGGCGTCTGGTTTGTTCTCTTCGAGACATCGTGATCGATAGAGCCTGATGTC
>CBDURK010000435.1:0-2671 GCA_965369645.1 uncultured bacterium
TCGGCAACCTGCTCAGCAGTCTGAAAATCAGCACAAAGCGTAGCCATCGGATAATCCGGATTGTCCATCAAAAGCCGGGCGAGATAGTCAATATTCCCCGGCTCAATTTCCGGCTCATCCGCCTGAAGGTTCACGACAATATCAACGTCAAGGTCGGCTACAGCTTCAGCTATGCGGTCGGTACCGCTTTTGTGCTCTACTGAGGTCAGGATACATTCGGCGCCGAAGCTATCAGCCGCGGCTACAACCTTTGCGTCATCGGCCGCTATGATCACCTTTTCGGGTAGCTCAGCTAAGCAGGCCTGTTCGTATGTGTGCTGGATGAGGAATTTGCCCGTATCTTTAGCGAGAACTTTAGCGGCGAATCTGGTAGAATTGAAACGGGCCGGTATAACTGCTAAAATTTTCACTTTGCTCTAAACTTTCACGCCGGTTTAATCTTTTTTTTCAGACAAGTAGTAACAAAACAGGGAACACAAATGCCGCGATGCCGGTGCGGCCTCGAAATTCCAACTGGGTGCTTATCATAGAAGGAAAAATGACCTTTGTCAACATAGTCTGTCAGAATTATTTTCTTTTTGTCTTATATTATCCAAACCGGGCTGTTTTGAGTTGTCATACCAGCTAAAGCAGATATACTTTCTTGACTAAAGGATGTTGACTTTTTAATATTGTTGCCAAAATGAAATTTCAGGGAGTCCAAATGATGAAAAAGTTACTATCGGTAATTGTCTTTATTGCGATTGTTGTTTTTGCATTCGGTTGTAAGCAAAAAGAAGAAAGTGAAAACAAGTATCGTATAGCCGTAATTCCCAAGGGCACAACGCACGTATTCTGGAAGTCGATTCATGCCGGCGCTCTCAAAGCAAAACAGGAGTTGAAGGATGCTGGCATTGATGTTGAGGTTATATGGAAAGGCCCTCTGAAGGAAGATGACAGGGAATCGCAAATCAGAGTGGTGGAAGACTTTGTAACTCGCGGAGTATCGGGGATTGTTCTGGCGCCGCTTGATGATGCTGCATTGCGGGTGCCGGTCAAAAACGCTGTTGGCTACGGAATTCCGGTTGTGATAATCGATAGCGGACTAAAAAGCACCGATTACACCAGTTTTGTCGCAACGGACAACTATATCGGCGGCAGAAAAGGCGGCCAGCGCCTGGCCGAGATTTTAGATGGAAAAGGCAAGGTGATAATGCTGCGCTATCAGGAAGGCTCAGCCAGCACGATGAAACGTGAGCAGGGATTTCTGGATGTATTAAAAGAAAAATACCCCGAAATCGAAGTTGTCAGCGCAAACCAGTACGGAGGAGCAACCACTGAAAGCGCCTACATAGCAAGTGAGAACCTGCTGGCGCCGCTGCGAAAACCTGACGGGGGACTGACCGTTGACGGTATATTTTGTCCAAATGAATCGACCGCTTTTGCAATGCTGCGGGCACTGGAGGACAGCGGCCTGGCGGGCAAGGTCAAATACGTTGGTTTTGACAGTTCCGACCGGCTTGTGCTGGCGCTGCGAAAAGGATATATCAATGGACTGGTGCTGCAGGACCCAATCAACATGGGTTACCTGGGTGTTAAGACAATTGTAGCGCACCTGCGAGGCGAGAAGGTGGAAAAACTAATCGATACCGGTTCGTCGATGGCGACTCCGGAAAATATGGATGATCCGAAAATGAAGAATCTGTTGGAGCCGGACTTCAAAAAATGGCTGAACGAGTAGTCCTTGGGATTCCGCACGGAGAACCGGACCAATCAACGATAAGGCTCCAAATGCAGGGAGTTTGTAAGCGCTTCGGGGCTACGGTAGCGCTCGAAGATGTCAGCATCAAAGTAGCTTCAGGCCAGGTACTGGCACTGGTAGGCGAGAACGGCGCCGGCAAAAGCACACTAATGAAAGTCTGCTCGGGGGCAATCAAGCCCGATACAGGTCAATTGTGGCTGGATGGCAAGCCGTATCAGCCGAATAATCCTCTCGAAGCCAGGCGTGCCGGTGTGGCGATGATTTATCAGGAACTTTCTCTAACGCCACATCTAAGTGTCGAAGAAAATATTATGTTGGGGATGGAGCCCGCCACACTGGGAGTTGTGCACTGGAAAAAAGTAAGGCAGCGTGCAATCGAGGCAATCAAGGAATTCGATAATCCCGAACTGGCCCCTGATGCCCGCGTCAGTAATTTATCGGTAGGTTCGCAGCAGCTCGTGGAGATTGCGCGGGCTTTGGCTATCGGATGCCGTGTGCTGGTGCTGGACGAGCCAACAAGCAGTTTAACGCGTCAGGATGTGGAGCGGCTGTTCGAGATTATCGCCCGGCTCAAACAACAGGGCAAAGCCATTATCTATATTTCGCACTTTATTGAAGAGGTCAAGCGCATCGCGGACAAGGTTACGGTCCTGCGAGATGGGGCAGTTGTCGGTGGCAGTGATGTTGATGCTATCTCTATAGATGAGATAGTCGCGCTTATGGTGGGCAGACAGGTCGATGAACTTTATCCCCGTTCGGAGCGAGAGCCGGGAGAGGTGATTTTGGAAATTGAAGATTTGGCCGGCCCTCAAAAGCCTGTATCGGCGAGCCTTAAGCTGCGTCGCGGGGAGGTGTTGGGCATCGCTGGATTGGTGGGAGCCGGACGAACAGAACTTCTGCGGAGCTTGTTCGGCCTGGAGCCGGTAAAAC
>CBDURK010000436.1:0-2670 GCA_965369645.1 uncultured bacterium
GATTAAGTTTGTGGCGGTTTCAGGTTCGATTTTGGCCACGGTTTCGGTTTTGGGTGCGGCTTCGATTTTTGTCTGGGCGGGTTGAGATATATTGGTTTCTGCCTGCTCGGATGACTTTTGTTTACAGCTCAAACCACAAACAGCAAATAATACCACAACAATGATTAATACTCTCGAATTAGAAAAGAAACTTCTCATTTTTGTCCTTTCACTACTTTTAAAACACAAAAAAACCCTTCACAGAGGGCACATACCAGTATTATCTTCTGAAAAAGTGAATATGTCAAGTTATTTCCAAATTTCAACCGTTAAAGTTGTCTTAAATGTCCGTTTCGTTTCCGGCCTGAAGCCGCTTTGTTTTGCCGGGCAAAACAGCGGGGACTGCTAAGAATGAATTCTTTGTAAAAATACCCATAGAGTGATAGAATATCGGCAGAAAATCGTTACTTAATAATTAAAAAAATCATAAGGACGGTTCGCGGAGGCGTATCTTTTGATTTAGGAGATTTTTATGGACAAAAATTCTGATAGTAAAACGGTTATTACCGGCAGAGAACGTGTACTAAAGGCGCTCAATTATGAACCTGTTGACCGTGTGCCTGTGGGTTTTGGGGGGACCCTCGGGACAGGCGCTCATGTCAGTGTTATAGCGAACCTGCGCCGTGCTCTCGGTCTGGATGAGCCGGGGACACCAGTAAAAGTTGTCGAGCCTTATCAAATGCTTGGTGAGGTAGCGGCTGATTTGCGGGAAATGCTTTGGATTGACACTGTGAACCTTCCCGGGCCGAGGAATCATTTCGGTTTCGCGCAAGAAAACTGGAAACCGTGGAGAACCTTTGACGGTACGGAGGTGCTGGTCCCGGAGAAGTTCAATACCGAGCCTGAACCTAACGGTGATATTCACCAGTATCCGCAAGGCGATAAATCCGTGCCTGCTTCGGGGCGGATGCCCAAGGGCGGATTCTATTTCGATGACATTATTCGCCAGGGGCCGATTGACGACGCCAAACTCAATCCTGCTGATAATGTCGAGGACTTTGCACTTTTGAGTGAAGAAGATTTGAACATTTATGAGCGGCGGGCACGCGAGCTTTATGACAATACCGACCTTGCGATTACAACAGGACTTCCGGGGACGGCTTTCGGGGACATAGCGCTGGTGCCGGCGGCTTTTATGAAACATCCTAAGGGAATTCGTGATATCGAAGAATGGTATATCAGCACGATTTCGCGAAGGGACTATGTTAAAGAGGTTTTTGCCGGGCAGACGGAAATCGCAATCAAGAATCTCGAAGGGATTTACCAGGCTGTGGGAGACAGGATACATGCCGTATGGCTTGACGGGACAGACTTAGCTGCGCAGAATACGTTGTTCTGCGGCCCGGATACTTACAAAGAGCTTTATCTGCCGTTCAGCAGGAAGCTTAACGACTGGATTCACACCCACACTAAATGGAAGACAATGAAACACTGCTGCGGAGGTTGTGAACCTTTAATCGAGGGATTCATAGAGGCGGGTTTCGATATTCTCAATCCAATTCAGACCTCGGCCCAGGGTATGGACCCACAACATTTGGTTGATAAATACGGCGGCAGGATAATTTTCTGGGGCGGCGGCGTGGATACTCAACAAGTGCTGCCATTCGGCGAGCCTGAGCAGGTACGCCGGCAGGTTGCCGAACGGGTCGAGATATTCAATGCCAAAAAGGGTTTTGTATTCAGCACTATCCATAATATTCAGTGCAATACGCCGGTCGAAAACGTACTGGCGATGTTCGGGGCGCTGGGCAGAAAAGTGACAAAATAAAAGCAGCATAATATCGTAGAAAGGAATCTAAAATGTTTAGAAACTGTTTCGGGCGATGGTGGTCACTTCTTTTTGTGATATCGTTATTTGTATGGGGCGGCTGTCTCGGCGAAAGTAAAACCAATACTAAAGATGCCATCACAAGACACATCATCAATTTGGATGGAACATGGGAGATAGCACAAGGCTCGATGGATTCAATGCCGGAGGGCTTCGAGCATAAGGTACCGGTGCCGGGGCTTGTAGATATGGCCAGGCCTGCTTTCGAGGAGGTTGGAAAAAAAAGCGAAGAGCGCCAGGCGTTCTGGTATCGGCGGACATTCACCATCCAAGGAAAGATTCCTGATGTCGCGATATTAAAGATTCACAAGGCAAAGTATGGAACGAAGGTGTTTCTTAACGGCGAGCTGGTGGGTGAGCATCTGCCGTGTTTTACGCCGGCTCTGCTGGATGTGAGGAAATTTCTTAAGGATTCAGGCGGAGAGAACGAACTAATCGTGCGAGTGGGTGCTAACCGTGAGGATTTACCGGAAGATATGCCGGGAGGCTGGGACTTCGAGAAGTATCTGTATATCCCCGGCATATATGATTCTGTTGAGCTGATTCTGACGGGCAAGCCGTATATTGTGAACGTGCAAACGGTTCCGGATATTTCAGAAAACGAAGTTCAGGTTGTGACGGAAGTGCAGGGGCCCGCCGGATCGGGAAACGGTTCTGTCTCATACGAAGTAACGGAAGTGAGTACCGGCAGGCTCGTTGGTGCAGTTGAGAGCAGTGGCATTGCTTTTTCGTATGGGAAGACAAAGCTTAAGGTAAGTATCCCGATAGAAAATTGCAAGCTATGGACTCCTGAGAATCCTTTT
>CBDURK010000437.1:0-2665 GCA_965369645.1 uncultured bacterium
CCCGCACATTCATTATATTGGCAAATGAGATAGCTAAATTGAACTTCTTCGTAGGTACCTCAAGTGCGGCCTTGGTATCTTCCGGCTCCATCGTCGCACGAGCTAACATAAAACGCCGGCATGTCTCCAGCAACTCTTCTTCAACACGTTTGCGCAAAGGCTGAATATCTCTGGCTATCTGAATCAACTGGCGCGAAATCTCATCCCTCTTTTCACTGAGCAGACGATGACCACGGTTGGCAAGCGCCACCCGCTTTCGCAGCCGTAACAATTCCATTCGTGTAGCATTTACATTAGCTAACATAATTCATCATTTATTTCTATATTTTTTCATATACTTTTCGATAAGCTTAACATCGATACGCTTAAGCTCAACGTTATCAAACATACTCAACAACTCCCAACTAAGGTCGAGGGTCTGCTGGACTGTTCGATTTTCATAATAGTCCTGCGAGATATATTTTTCCTCGAACTTATTGGCAAAGGTCATATATTTCTTGTCTTCATCCGAAAGCGCCGCCTCGCCCATAATCGTCGCTAATTCCTGGCATTCTTTGCCCCGTGCGTATGCGGCGTAAAGCTGGTTGTAAAGGTCGGCGTGGTCCTCGCGGGTCTTGCCCTCACCGATACCTTTGTCTTTAAGACGCGACAGGCTTGGTAAAACATCAACCGGCGGAGATACCGCTTTTCTGTGCAGCGGACGGGACAGGATTATCTGTCCCTCGGTAATATAACCCGTCAGGTCCGGCACAGGATGCGTCTTGTCGTCCTCAGGCATCGTCAATACCGGAACCATCGTAATAGAGCCTTTCTTTTCTTTGATTCGTCCGGCCCTTTCATAAATCGTTGCAAGGTCGGTATAGAGATAGCCCGGATACCCTCTCCGGCCCGGAACCTCTTTCCTCGCTGCGCTTATTTCACGAAGCGCCTCACAGTAGTTGGTCATATCGTTCAGGATTACCAATACGTGCATATCCAGATCGAATGCGAGGTACTCGGCTGCCGTAAGTGCAAATCTCGGTGTCGCTATACGTTCGATAGCCGGGTCGTTCGCAAGATTAACAAACATAACCGCACGCTCAATCGCACCTGTCTGATGCAAGTCGTCGATAAAGAACTGAGCCGCCTCGAATGTAATTCCCATCGCTGCAAATACCACTGCGAAATCTTCACCCTCACCGAGAATCGTCGCCTGCCGGGCTATCTGGGCTGTTACCTGGTCGTGTGGAAGGCCGGCGCCTGAGAATATGGGCAGCTTCTGACCTCGTACTAATGGATTGAGGCCGTCGATTGTGGATATGCCTGTCTGAATAAATTCGTTCGGATAATTACGGGCAAACGGATTAATCGGCTTACTGTTAATATCCATCCGTTTCTCAGGGATAATAGCAGGGCCGTCGTCTTTAGGTTCACCGAGGCCGCCGAAAACCCTGCCTAAAATATCGGGCGATACTGCCAGCTCTAAAGGCTTGGCCAAAAACCGAACGGTGCTTTTCTCGACGTCGATACCTCGCGTGCCCTCGAAGACCTGGAGGAGCACTTTATCGTTCTCGACCTGTAGAATCTGGCCGTGACGTATCGAGCCGTCTCCAAGCTCAATATCGACGATATGTCCGTACTTGGCTTCGTCAACCATCTCGACCATCATTAACGGCCCGGAAATGTCTGTTACTGTTTGATATTCTTTTATAGCCGGCATTTCATACTCCTATTTCGTATTTCACAACAGAAAGAAGCGATTATTTATCCGTTATACGCTACCTTCAACTGTTTTAAGCGTTAACTTATACAATTTACTCATTCACGCCATTTAAGACACTCCCGATGGATGTAATTGTTTTATATGTTTATCTATCGCATCTCTTATTGCTGCGACCTTTGTTACAGATTCATGGGGAATATATTTTGCTCTTGCGATTTCTTCCCGGACAGACAGTTTGAATATCTCAGCGGTTTCAACTCCGGCCTCAATGGCTCCCATCGCCTGCTTATGGAAATGCAAAATATTTTTCAGCATTTCATATTGCTTGTCCATCGATGTGTAGGTATCAACTTCGTGGAATGCGTTCTGGTGAAGAAAATCCTCACGGATGGATCGGGATGTCTCCAACGCAAGCCGGTCCTGCGGCGAAAGAGCATCTGCACCAACCAGCCGCACAATTTCAATAAGTTCTGCTTCCTGTTCCAGTAAACCCATAGCCTGGACAGCCAATTGTTCCATTTCGTCGCCCTGTTCCTTGTTTTCAAAGCACTCTCTGAGGTATTGCTTATAAAAACTATATGAAGTGAGCCAGTCGATCGCCGGAAAATGTCTCTGATAAGCAAGCTCGCCTTTGAGTGACCAGAAAACCTTGACTACGTGTAGTGTCGCCTGGACGACGGAATCGGATAAGTCGCCGCCGGGAGGGCTTACGGCGCCGATGATCGACAAAGCTCCTTCTCGTTCGGGGCTGCCGCAGCACTGGACTCGACCTGCTCTTTCATAAAAGGCGGCGATTCTTGCGGCGAGATATGCTGGGTAACCTTCTTCGGCGGGCATTTCTTCCAGTCGTGTTGAAATTTCTCGCATGGCTTCTGCCCATCTGCTTGTGCTGTCTGCCATCAGAGCTACGGTATAACCCATATCACGGAAATATTCGGCAATGGTAATACCGGTATAAACGGA
>CBDURK010000438.1:0-2655 GCA_965369645.1 uncultured bacterium
ACCCAGACGTTATGTTTCTTTAGCTGCTCATCCATCCACTGACCGATCTTTACATAATCGTCACTATTTAAATTCTGCCTCCTGGATTCTGCTCGTGCAAGCCTCCGACCTGTTTCATAGCCCCCACCCATAATATCCGTCCAGACATCAAAGGCTCTCCGGTCATAAGCCGCCTGTGCCCTGCCGTCCATAAATAACTGCAAAGGTGTTTTGCCCGTATTCGGGTCGGGCTCCTGACCGAAAGCCACAAAACCACCCTCTGTCCAGTAATTAAACATCTTTCCTTTTAACTTGTTATCTTTAATAAATCTCGTGGCGTAAAACGGCTTTTGCCCCGAGTCCGTCATCCGCATAAACATTGACGTTAATTTCGGGTCGCGAGGCCAGGCGTCCAGATAAATACGCTTAAATTTAAGACCCCACCATACGCCGAAATACATCACAAGCATCGCGCCGGCCAAAACAAAAAATAATTGCAGATTATACCCCATCACACCAACAGCCAGATGTTTGTCTTTCCGAAAGTTTCTAAATGCTGAAATTGCACGAACCATCTGGTCAATCAACATTGCTATAACCGGGCATGCCGCGATGGCCGCTACTGGAATAAACCTGCGAGAACGAACCGCCATATAAATCGTAAGAGCGGCGATAAGCATCAGCGACATATCTATTTTCGGCCACTGATAACCTATGGGAATTTTCATTTTCCGCCTGGTTTGCCGGTCAACCGTTTTAGAAGTTTTTATCAGCACAACAGCCCAGGCCAAAAGGGCCGACCAGCTCATAATGTATATCACTAAAAAAGGCACCGCAGTACCGACAGGATTAGTCCAGTCAAAAGCCGGATGCCACTCGTGAATGTTACGCCATCTCGCCGCGTGTTCGCTCACACTGATTGCAAAAGTATGAGTCAGGTTCGTTAAATGAAAAGGATTGAACACAACCGTAGCCACGAACGCAGCAAAAGCAGCCGCAATAGTATGATACAAACCCTTCCATCCGATCGAAACAAGATTTTTCTTGTAAAATACCAGCAGAATATCCAAAGCTATCACAAGGATTGAAAACAGAAAGGACGGCAGCGTCAAACCGGCTCTGGAAAGGACGAGATATAAGAAAGGCCAGGCCGTAACGTTGTACAAAATGGCAGTCCATTTTTTATTCAGGTTGGTAAACAGATGCAAACCTATGAACGGCACGAGCATTATGAACGCGTAGATATATCCGCCGTGGACATTGCACCAGAAAATCGTCACCGGAACAATCAGCCATATATACAGCACATTGCGATACGTCGTAAGGGCAAGTATAAGCAAAAAGACCGCCACTAACATATTCGAAAAACCCGCCGGGCGGATATCGAGAAATGAACGCCCCGCAAACATCGCAAAGCAGGAAAACACCGCACAAAGCCACGGATGGACCCCCATCGACCGCCCCGTGTAATAAACACATATCACCGTCAATATGTAAATAACAAACTTCCAATAGACCAGCGCGTTGGATGGAAAACTCACTCCGTCCGCGTATGATGATTCCCGAATCAACGAATAGAAGATAACATGCGTCAGCCAGTTCTGATTTATCCACCCCGTCGGGTGCCAGTATTTGACCGTTTCGATGCCGACCTTATCCGTAATCCACTGGGCCCAGCCTGGCCAGTTTTTAACCTCTTCCTCCGTCGGCCCTGCTTTATGTGAATTCGCGCTGAAAGGCTCGACTGTATCGACCCCGTGATTGACAAAATGCCGCCCGCAAGCCATCGCGACCCACGTATCACCCGCCGCCACCATGTGTGTGCACGCGTGAAATGTAAAAATAAGCATCGCCAGCCAGCAGATGACAATGGACAGACGCCGCAAAGCATCTAACTTCTGACTTTCGACTCCTGTCTCCTGTCTTCTGTCTTCTGTTTTCTGTTTTCCAACTTCTACTGACTTAGCCATTCTTCCAGTCTGTTTAATCCTTTGGTAATCTGCTCAAGCGAACAGGCAAAACTCAAACGAACGTTATTATCACACCCAAACGGCAGCCCCGGAACCAGCGCGACATTAGTCTGCTCCAGAAGCGCCTTCGCAAAATCCATACTGCCGTTAATCGCGGCACCATTGATATTTCGGCCATAATGGCCTGAAACATCAGGGAAACAGTAAAAAGCACCCGTACAATCGGGACATTCCACGCCTTCGATGCCGTTCAGCCGCTCAACCATATACTTACCCCGACGCTCGAATTCCACCCTCATAGTCTCTATGGCCTTCTCCGCAGGCTCACCTAAAGCCTCAATCGCCGCATACTGACCGAAAGTCACAGGATTCGATGTCATATGAGATTGAAGACGCCCCATCGCCTTTATAACCTCCAGCGGCCCCGCCGTATATCCCAACCGCCAGCCGGTCATAGAAAAGGCCTTACTGAATCCGTTAAGAGTCAAAGTCCTGCCGTAAGCGTCCTCACTAAGCGAAGCAAAGCTCACAAATCTGGTATCACCATAGATTAGCTTTTCGTAGATTTCATCCGAGAGCACCGTTACATCTGTCCCTTCGAGGACCTCCGCAATGGCCTTTAGCTCTTCCGGCGTATAAGTAAAACCGCCCGGATTATTCGGCGAATTAATTACCAGCATAGCCGTTTTTGCCGTGATGGCTTCTT
>CBDURK010000439.1:0-2651 GCA_965369645.1 uncultured bacterium
GCATGATACGACCTTATACAGATTTGGATATACGTGAAGCATTTGGCCCGGCGGGATTGATTTCTCAATCGCTTTCGGGATTTGAGTCGCGTCCTCAGCAAGTTGAAATGGCAGGAGCTATTCAACGGGCACTTTTAGACTGCCGACACTTAGCTGTTGAGGCGGGTACCGGTGTTGGTAAGAGCTTTGCATATCTTGTTCCTGCTATCGAGTTTGTTGGGCGGACGGGCAATAAGGCTCTAATCAGCACTTATACTATTACGCTCCAGGAACAGCTTATCCATAAAGACATCCCGTTTTTGGCTGAATGCATTCCACAAAAGTTCGTAGCCGCTTTGGCGAAGGGAAGGGGTAATTACCTGTGCAAACGCCGGCTTGAATTTGCGTTGCGGAGGCAGAGAAGCCTTTTCGATGATTTCGGCAACGAACTCGAACAAATAAGCAATTGGGCAGGCGTAACCGAAGACGGGTCGCTGAGTGATATGCCATTTTTGCCTAAAGGTGCGGTCTGGGACAAAGTCAATAGTGAGCATGGTAATTGCCGCGGCCGGAAGTGTCCTCATTTTCGCAGTTGTTTTTATCTGCGAGCCAGACGGCGATTAGAGAAGGCTGATATTATTGTTGCCAACCATGCTCTTTTTTTTAGTGACCTGGTGCTCAGAGAAGAGGGGGCTTCGATTCTGCCTGATTATAAGTTTGTGGTAATTGATGAGGCACATAATATCGAGCATGTGGCCGAAGACCATTTTGGGATAAATATCAGTAATCACAGAATCAGATATCTGCTGGACGGCCTTTACAATTCGCGGACACGCAGGGGGCTGCTGGCCCATATCAACGCTGACAAAGCGATTGACAGGGTTGGCCAGGCGAGGAGAAAGGTCAGTAATTTTCTTAAAGCTGTTCGGGACTGGTACGAGGGCGTAAAAGAAGAGACCAATGGCCGATGCTATAAGAATTTTGTCGAGGATACGATATCAGGTTATTTTAAGAACCTCAGCTCGGAATTGAATAAGCTTGCGAAGCAAATAGAAGATGTCGATGAGAAATTTGAGATTATGCGGTTTAATGACCGGTGCAAAGGGTTGGTGCGGGATTTCGAGAACTTCCTGATGCAGAAGCAGGGGGATTCTGTGTATTGGGTCGAGGTGAATGGCGGCAGAAGCCAAACTACACGGCTGCGAAGCGCGGCGGTGAATGTCGGGCCGGATGTGAAAAGGTGCCTGTTCGATGAATACGAATCTGTGGTGCTGACGAGTGCTACTTTGAGTACCGGCGGGGCGGGGAAAAAAAGCGGCTTTGATTTTTTTGTCAGCCGGATTGGGTTGGATGATTTTGATGCGGTCAAACTCGGTTCGCCTTTCGATTATGAAAAACAGGTTACTATTTATATCGAGAAAGACCTGCCGAATCCGAACGAACGAACTTTTACCGGAATTGCTGCTGAGGTATTGAAAAAATATATACTTAAAACCGGCGGCAGGGCATTTGTGCTTTTTACCAGCTACGCGATGCTCGAAGACATGGCCGGTAAGCTTTCCGGGTGGTTAGCTGAAAATGATATTGCGCTGCTACAGCAGGGGGCGGATGTTGACAGGACTACTCTTTTGAAGTGTTTTAAGGCTGGCGGCAGTAGCGTGCTG
Source organism: uncultured bacterium (assembly GCA_965369645.1). Lineage (GTDB taxonomy): Bacteria > Planctomycetota > Phycisphaerae > Sedimentisphaerales > Anaerobacaceae > NIOZ-UU13. The sequence continues at coordinate 1,644 of CBDURK010000439.1, forward strand.
TTTGGGACGGACAGTTTTTGGCAGGGGGTTGATGTACCGGGCCAGACGCTTTCGAATGTGATTATTGCGCGGTTGCCGTTTGCGGTTCCTGATCAGCCCCTGCTTGCCGGGAGGCTTGAGCAGATAAGAGAGCAGGGGGGTAATCCTTTTTTTGACTACCAGCTGCCTTCGGCGATTATTAAGTTTAAGCAGGGATTTGGGCGGCTGATTCGCAGTAAGAGCGATAGCGGCATTGTTGTTATTTTGGACAGCAGGATAGTCAGCAAACCTTATGGTGCGAAGTTTTTAGCCGCGATACCTAAATGTAAAACTGAGATTGTTGTGGCGGATGGATGAAGGGGACAGGTATGTGTTTTTCGGGATACAGGCGTGAAGGGAAGCTTTATTGTGTGACGATTTTTATTTTGATACTTGCTGTGATGCCGAGCGTATCTTTGGCAAGGGTCAACGGTGTTCGGCTTACGGGTGAGCACACGGCCGATGTCACGGATTTGGAACGTTTCCGGCAGTTTCCGGCGTGGCGAGATAAAGAGGGTAACGACCTTGCTCTGGCTGTGTGGAAATATTTGTGCGGGTATGAGACCGGTCTCTATCATTTCAACGAGGTTCTCGAAGGCCGCGACACGTTTGACGAGTATGCGACGGTGCGCGACCCTCTGAAGATTTTGAATGTTTATAATATGGGTTATTGCGGGATATTCGGGCCGGTATTGGATGGTATTTTTCAGGGCGTTGGTTTTGAGCGGGGGCGTTCGTTCGGTGTTGATTTGTGGAATCACTGCGCGACGGAACTCTGGTATGATGATGCGTGGCACTACCTGGACTTGGACGTCCGGGGCGTTCTCACGGATGCCAACGGAACAGTAGTGAGTCTGGATGAAGCCAAACGAAACAGAAGTGTGTGGACGAATCCGCCGGTGAAAGTGGAACCGTTTTTTCCGAACGATCCGGATATGAATAAAGTATTCGAGATTTATCGCGACAGCAAAATTAATTACTATTACCGCT
>CBDURK010000440.1:0-2647 GCA_965369645.1 uncultured bacterium
AAAAAAACTTAATCGTATGAAATGATTGATTTGGCATTATAGCCGGCTAATTTTGCTCTGCCGCCCAGAGTAGTAAGCTCTATGAGAAAAGTGATACCCACGATCTGGCCTCCTATGCTCTCGATGAGTTTGCAGCCCGTGGCCATCGTCCCGCCGGTGGCCAGCAAATCATCGACCATTAAGACTTTAGCCTGACTCTCTATAGCGTCAACATGTACTTCCAGAGTGTCGGTTCCGTATTCCAAATCATAGCTGATACTTTCGGTTTTCGAAGGCAGTTTGCCTTTCTTTCTGATGGGCACAAAACCGGCTCCGAGCTTTTCGGCAACCGCCGTTCCAAATATAAATCCTCTGGCCTCCACGGCAGCAACATATTCTATGCCCGCCCCCCTGAAATCGGCGCAAAGTGCGTCCGTTGCTGTTTTAAGTGCCACAGGGTCAGCCAGTAAAGGCGTGATATCACGAAATAAAATGCCCTTCTTCGGCCAGTCTGGTATGCTGCGAATATATTTTTTCAGGTCAATCCCTTCGTTTGTCATTTGTTTTCCTTCCCGGATAACTGTTGACATTGTATTTGCTTAAGCAAACAGCACACTGCCATTCCTGTCAAAACAGGAAACCAATACCCCAACGAATATGTGAATTCCCGCTTGTTCGGGAATGACATTAAGAGTCGATTAGTTTATCTATTTTTAATAGATTTCAGAAGAATTGCAAGTTTTATTGAAATGTTATTCGGCGGAAGTTATTCATTCATATATTCATAAAGCTTGGTAAGCGCGTCACGCCGAATCTGGCGAATCCTTTCTCTTGTCAGGCCTAATTCCTTACCGATTTCCTTAAGTGACATCGGCTTGTTTCCATCAATACCGTAATGCATGCGAAGAATATCTGCTTCTCTCGGGTCGATTTTATTCAGCAAACTCAAAGCCTTTGCCTTCTCTTCGACCGCGGCTAATACATCTTCCGGGTTGCAGGCATTCGGGTCTTCCAGAATCGCTTCGAGCATTTGATCATCTTCCGAAACGTCACTGTTGGAAGATTCACTTACAGAACTGAGCACCTCAACGATACGATGTACGACTTTAGCCTTGCGCAGTGGCAATTTCATAATGTCTGCCATCTCCTCCACAGACAGCTTTCTGCCGAGTTTACCCTCAAGCTCCGCCGAGATGTGTCGCCACTGATTTATCAACGCAACCATATAGGTTGGAATATGCACCGGCTGAATGTTCTCCAGCAGCGCACGCTTGATGCTTTGTTTAATCCACCATGCGCCATAAGTGCTGAATCGCACCCCGCGTTTGTAGTCGAAATAATCAACGGCTTTTATAAGACCGAGATTACCTTCCTCGATTAAATCGCCGAGACTCATCCCACGGCGGCCGAACTTTTTAGCGATGTTGACGACCAGCCTGAGGTTGCTGCGTACGAGCTGGTCCCTGGCCTGCTGGTCGTTTTCTTCGGCAACGAGTTTGCCTAATGTTTGTTCTTGTTCCGCATTCAAAAGCGGTGATTCGTCGATTTCTTTTAGATATTCTTTTATTGTGGCGTCAAATACTATGGCTCACTCTCCCGCCCGGCCGAAAAAGCCTTTCGACTCCGGCCATAAGGGCAAATTGGACCTCGACTTATCTCCTTTTTATGGGACCCTCGCATCCATGCCTCGAATTAAACTCTTTGAAATATCGGTCGAATATGCCTGTGGGTTTACTACGTTAAAATATTCCTTTTCCCCCTTGTCGAGTGAGCTGATGACTTGAAATGCCACGGTCTTCAGAGTGTTAAAAAAACCGATAAAAAAGGGGCCTATACCATAATAGGTATAGGCCCCGAATTAACGCTGCGGTAAACAAACACGCAGTTTATTTACCAGTCAAATCTCGGCTTATGGTGCCGGAGCATTAAGTCTGATATCATCGAAATGAATCAAACCTGAACCGCCAGCCGCCGGATTGTTACTATTATCAAGACCAAGAGTGATCGTATTGACATTAGTAAGGTTCACGCCGAATGCCTGTAAGTCGATATTCCATTCGGTCCAGTTGGTCATCAAAGCTGCATTAGGATTATCATGATAGACCTTTGTGCTGCCATTTAGAGCAACATACATAGCATCAGGGTCGTTAGCGGTCATAGTTGCACCGATGGCCTCATGAGTCCATGTCAATGGGCTTACTGAGCCGGTTGTCTGGACACTGTCGAATGTAGCGGAACGCGATTCTCCGGCTGCGTGCGAGGTAATGCACAGGCCGATATAGACGTTCTGGCCCATCGAAACTGTTGTCGAACCCTGCTCTGTCCATGTAACGCCATCGGGTGAACGATAACCCGTGAATGTGTCACCTTGGCGCACTATTCTTACCCAATGCGGGGACGATACGGCCGGAATCAGGTCGTGTACCGATGATGAACTATCGCCCGTGTTTGGACGCCACTGGAAAGCGGCACCACCGCCGTTGCCGGCGGTAATAACGGTCATCGCGTGCTTAGAACTCGGGTCGAGCGTTTCGCGAATCATAACGCCGGCTTTCGCCCAGGCATTCGAGCCGGTTCCAATATCAGTTACACGGGCAGTTATCTCGCCGTCTCCTGACAACTGCTTATAAGCATAGCGGAATTCATCGACCGTACCCCAGATATCTGT
>CBDURK010000441.1:0-2647 GCA_965369645.1 uncultured bacterium
AAGCCTCTCTGGAGCTTAAAGGCAGCGGAAACCTTGGCGCCGAGAGCTTTGAGCCAGGACAGCTTGAGTGGAATACCACTTACTACTGGCGTGTTGACGAGGCTAATAACGCCAACGCCAACAGTCCGTGGACAGGTCCCCTATGGAGCTTTACTACGGCCAACTTCATGATTGTGGACGATATGGAGAGCTACAATGACATTAATGAAGGTGAACCCGGCAGTAACAGGATATATCTGGCTTGGATTGATGGTTTTGACAACCCTGTCATAAACGGCTCTTTCGTTGGTAATGATCCTCCTCCAATTGCTGAGCAGACCATCGTCCACGGCGGTTCTCAGTCGATGCCGATGTTCTACAATAATGCTGTTGGTAAATCTGAGGCGACTTTGACGTTGACTTCCAATCGTAACTGGACAGTGAACGGCATTAACACACTGACAATCTGGTTCAGAGGTAACGCGGGTAATGCTGCTGAGAATTTGTATGCTGCTCTCAATGGTAACGCAGTGGTTAATCATGATAATCCTGATGCAGCGCAGAGGGGTTCCTGGACCCAATGGAATATCGACCTGACGCGCTTTGCGGACCAGGGTGTGAACCTTGCCAATGTGAATACGATTACTCTGGGCCTTGGCAACAAGAATAATCCCGTTGCCGGTGGTTCAGGCGTGATTTACTTCGATGATATTCGTTTGTATGCTCGGTAGTCGGAATCGCTATTCAATTACAGGCAGCAATTAATTGCATGCTTGAGAAAATTGATTTTTATAAAAATTGGGGCTTATATCGATTAGGTATAAGCCCCGAATGTTTTTTAAAGTGGCGGTGAATGAATAAAAGTAAAATTAAATTTATTCAGTTATCTGGTTTTGCTTAAGCTAAATCTTTTTTATAATAGCCTGCATATATCTATATTAAGTAGTCGTATTGGAAAGGCAAATGAAGAAAGAGCGTTCTTGCATAGTTATGCTTGTTTGTATCAGCATTCTTTTCGGAGGATGTAAAGAGAGGAAGGTCAGCTTCATCACAATCGGTACAGGAGGTGTAACTGGAATATATTATCCGACAGGTGTTGCTATATGTCGAATGGTTAATAAGAAATATAACGAGTACAATATTAAAGCAACCGTCGAATCGACCAGCGGCTCCGTATTCAATGTTAATGCGGTGTTAAACACGGACCTGGTATTTGGTGTTGTTCAATCGGACAGGCAATATCAGGCGTATAACGGATTAGCTGAGTGGTCCGAATACGGCAAACAGACAGACCTTAGGTCTGTATTTTCAATTCACCCCGAATCAATCACCTTAATCGCATCAGAGAAAAGCGGCATCAGAAGAATTGAAGATTTAAAAGGTAAAAGGGTGAATCTTGGCAATCCCGGTTCCGGATATTTGCAAAACTCAAGGGATGTACTAAAAGCCGTAGGTCTTAATGAGAAGAAGGACCTTTCTGCCGAGCATGTTAAAGCTGTTGAGGCCCCCGGTTTACTGCAGGATGAAAGAATCGATGCTTTTTTCTATACTGTGGGACATCCCAACGGCAACATCAAAGAGGCGACGTCCGGCAGAATCAAGGTATTTATTGTGCCCATTACAGGGCCGGGCATAGATAAAATGCTTACAAATTATTCTTACTATGCGGAATCAATAATAGCTCATTCATTTTATCCCTACTCATTGAATACAGAAGATGTTGCAACAATCGGTGTAAAGGCAACATTTGTTACATCGAAGAATACGGACGAGAGTATTGTTTATGCCGTAACAAAAGAAGTATTTGAAAACTTCGAAGTTTTTAAGTCACTTCATCCGTCTTACGAGGTACTTACAAAAAAAGACATGCTAACGGGGCTTTCAGCTCCGATTCACAAAGGCGCTTTAAAATATTACAGGCAAGCAGGCCTTGACAAATATATAGACCCGAAACTAATAATTGATTAGATGCTTTTAATAGGCAACAAAAAACTCGATAGGCTCATCATCGCTGCTATTTCAATGGCGTGGGCATTGTTTCAACTGGCGTTGCCGCGTATGATAATATTAGACAGCACAACTGTAAGAGCGATTCATCTGACTTTTGCAATAACACTTGTATTCCTGACCTACCGGGGCAGGTCCAAACGAAAGTGGAAGGCAGATTTTACCGATACTGTAAGCCGTATCCCGCTTATTGATTATATTCTTGCGGGCCTGGCATGTCTTTCTGTACTGTACTTTGTTTTTGACTGGACGGGAATTTCGATGCGTGCGGGTTTGCCCATTCGGCGGGATATTATTATAAGTGTCATACTCATCGTGCTTCTGTTGGAAGCGACAAGGCGAGCGATTGGACCTGCGCTTGCTATTATTGCCATTTTGTTCACGCTCTATGCTTTTTTAGGCCCTTATATGCCGTCGATATTTGCCTTTCGCGGAGTGTCGCTGAGGAGGTATCTCAGCCAGATTGCTCTATCGACGGAAGGTATTTATGGTATCCCGCTTCATGTCTCCGCCAATACGGTTTTTCTGTTTGTATTATTCGGTTCAATGCTTGATAAGATCGGGGCGGGACATTTCTTTAATGACCTTGCGATCTCTTTACTTGGTCGATTTAAGGGCGGCGCAGCAAAGGCTGCCGTTATCTCAAGCGGATTAACAGGTC
>CBDURK010000442.1:0-2634 GCA_965369645.1 uncultured bacterium
CTTGGCCAGAGCGCTGCGTTCGGGACGCAGAGGTCGCAAGTTCAAATCTTGTCTCCCCGATTAAAATTACTTTTGAAAAGAGTGGGAATTAGGGAGGGGAATGTTTTCTGGATATACTTGTATTATTTTGCCTAATTCAGTCAAAACAAAGATATTGACAGAAGGCAGGGATATAATATAGACTTGAGAAAAGAAAATATTACCCTTCGCGGGCGTAATTCAGCGGTAGAATGTCTGCTTCCCAAGCAGAATGTCGTGGGTTCGATTCCCATCGCCCGCTTTTGACGTAGGTGGTTGCTGGGCAAAAGCATATGATTGTCTAAGGTGCATAAAATCTTTGCTTTGAGTTGCTCCTGTCAAAATAATGTCAATATTTCCGGCAAGTTACTTTCAAAGATAACAGTCATTTGAAATCAAAAACGATAATAAAAAGTGCGGCAGCGGTTATTATCTTTGGTGTAATATGTGCTTTTACTGCTTACATTGCGCCGGATGGCGAACAGGATTTGCAAACAAGCATGTGGTATAGTATAGTTCCTCCTGTACTGGCAATTCTTCTGGCTTTCTTAACGCGGCATGTCCTTCTGAGCTTGGGAATTGCAATTATAGCGGGAGGTTTGCTGACTAAGGTTCCGCAAAGCCCCTTGAGCATTGTCGCATGGTTGGATGGTTTTAAATCAGTAGGTATTTATGTAGCGGGTACTGTTACAAGCAGAGCGAATTTGCAGATACTTGCGTTTCTGCCGCCAATCTTCGTGATGATAGAGATAGTAATGGCCTCCGGAGGTTTTAAGGGAATTATTGCGTGGCTCTTGAAGTGGGTAAGAGGCAGGAAATCCGCACAAACGGCTACAGCTCTGATGGGAGTACTGTGTTTCATTGACGATTATACTAATGCCATAATAGTTGGCTCAATGATGCAGCCAATCACCGACCGGTTTCGTGTCAGCCGCGAAAAACTTGCCTTTCTTGTTGATGCCACCAGCGCACCCATTGCAGGACTTGCAGTGATTAGCACATGGATAGCCTACGAAGTGGGTCTTTTGAGCCAAATCTCAGAGGAGTTGAGCATTGACAGAAGCGGATATTCACTGTTCTTCGACGCACTGAGTTTTCGTTTCTATTGTCTGCTGATGATTGCTTTTGTCTTTTTGCATATTATTTTTGGAAGAGATTTCGGTCCGATGAAAACTGCTGAAGACCTGGCCAAAAATGCGCCGGATGAAAATAACCGAGTCGGTCTGTCTCAAAATACTTCTGATTCTGCTCAAATAGCTGTCGGGCAGCAATCATCACGGGCAATCAAGGCAATTATCCCATTGGGCGGACTAATATTGTTTCATATTACCGGGCTTTGGATCGATGGAGGCGGGCCTGCTATGCTTCGGCAAGGTGGTTCACTTCTCAGTTGGATTTACTGGCGTGACGTTATTAGCGCCGCCGAAAATACACACCTGATTCTCGACTTCGCTGCACTCTTCGGCCTGGCATTGGCCTTGCTGTGTTCGCAGCTCTTCGGTTCACTGCGTATGCCCGTTATTAGCAATTGCTTCAAGCGAGGCTTCAAGCGGGCTATGATCCCCTTTGTCATACTTATTCTTGCCTGGTCGCTCAAGAATTGCTGCGACAGCCTGAAAACCGGAGAGTTTCTGACGGCAATTCTGGCTGGTAGAGTCTCACCTCATTGGTTTCCGCCGGCGGTTTTCCTCGTTGCCTCGGTGACCTCATTTGCCACAGGCACGAGCTACGGAACGATGGCCATTCTCATTCCCACTGCTATTCCAGTTGCATTTGCGCTCGATGGGGACACCTACGGCCTGACCACAATGATAAGCCTCGGCGCAGTCCTGGACGGTGCAATCTTCGGCGACCATTGTTCGCCCATCTCCGATACGACGATTATGAGTTCCATTGCCAGTTCCTGTGACCTCATGCAGCACGTTCGTACGCAATTACCCTACAGCCTGTTTGTCGCCGGGCTTGCTTTGTTCTGCGCTTACCTTCCCAGTGCTTTTGGTCTTGCACCTGGATTGAGCTTTGCTCTGGCAATATCGGTTATGACATGTTTTTTTGTCGCTCTCGCTCGATACAAGAATGCATAGCAGAAATGTCATAGCTAATATTATCCTGCATTGAACTATGATATGAGTAACCGCCAAACAAGCAACCGTTAACCACTTTTCTAAGCTATGCCGACCATCCTTAACCTGAATTTATAATCCTTGGGATATTGATTTAAACATAATCCCTGAAAAACATATCTTCTGCGATAGCTAAAACAAGCACATCATTGTAATTGAATATGGGAAGTTCAAGGGATTATTATCGGAACTGAAGCAGTTATCTTCATAAGCAATGTGAAGAAAAGATGTGCAGTTTTGTCGCTTATCCCCATATTATCGGAGCTTATCAAAAAACTGTCGATTGTTATTTTTTTGGTCTATTGGCTTGACGAAACACCTTTATTATGAAAAAAATATGCTCTATCATTGGCGATCTCACGGAGGGGTTTCCTGAATTTTTCCAGCAGGCAGAGAGGAGCATATCATCGGGGCTGAAGGAACGTTTTTTTGTATTTAATATACTACTTTAGGAATATAGCCTTTTATGTATATTATTAGGTCTAACTACAAG
>CBDURK010000443.1:0-2631 GCA_965369645.1 uncultured bacterium
TGCTGCTTAAACGCTGAAAATCAGGTCGAGTTTACCCCGCTCAGGCCCAGGCAACGGCCCCTGACAACGCACATAATCAACCTGAGCCAATCCTCGGCGGTTTATCGCAAACAGGGCATTTGATAACGGCGGTGTGGTTAATAGCCAGATACGTTAATAAGCCGGCAACATTGAACAATCCTACAAAAACCAGCCAAAAGATAAATCTGATCCACGAGGTTCGCCGCGGCCAGCCGTGCCAAAACACATAAACCATCATAAGGACACTTAATATCCGGTTCATAAATCCCCGATACGGCCGAAATTTCCCTATCATATGCAATAGACCATAAAAAAAGTTAGTTCTACTAATATATTCTCTCCCGTTTATATAGGACAAAAGCAAAAGAATCCGATTCTGTTCACAAGCCGATTTGCCCGGCTCAGGATTACTCTCTATATTTTATATAAGTTTGATTATATACGCCTTACCCTGCGGGAAATAGAAGAGAGGGAAATCACATGTTCAACGGAAAAGAAACTATCAAGCGCACAATTAATATCTCCATACTGACATTGATATTATTGAGCTTTAGCACACAGGCGTTTGCACAACAGCAGGATTTTATCAATGAAGATAATTTCGGAAAGTTTCTACTAAATGAGCTGATGAATATTGAGGTTATTACAGATATTAGCAAAGACATCTCTCTTTACGAAATACCCACCGCTGTCACCGTGTTTGAGCAGGTAGATATTCAGCAACCGGTTCAAAAAACAAATCCTGAGATTTCGTGGACTATCGCGGCAATCAACTTGACCGATGATGATCTGCGTAAATGGGACTCTGCAACACTCGGCTTATACAATCCGCATCCTGAAGAGTTGGACATCCGGGAAGTTTCAATTCCTTCACATTCGGATGAACTAATGAATGTTAAAGGGCTAAAGTTTGAAGATGTCAGGCTGATAGAATCAATATTAGCTTCTGATGAAAGCCTGCGCAGTAAAAATCTTCTTATGGAGCTTATCTGGCAGGTCAGTGAGAATATAGATGTTGCGATTGTAGGCCAGCATCTCTTAGATATGACATACCCGGATTTTGTGGATGATATGACAAAAGATGTCGAGACCAAACGCGCATTATACGCAAAATTAATCCTGCGATTCTAACTTCTCATCCATTTGGATTCATCACCCGGCCAATGAATAAGATACTGCCTGAATGGTTGTCGCGGATTAAAAACAGGAATGGATGATCCGCCCTGAAAACCGGTATCCGGGCCGGCCCAATCGATGTTAGCTTCATGGTTACAGCCGTCGCCGCCGCCGCTTCGGTACCTTCTTCGTTCACATCAATGTATGCCTTGTGGATTACCGCTGAAATGAAAAGGTCTCTTCTGCCGTTTATCTCGGAAAAGTTCGCATTTGATGAAAAGGCGTCTGTCATCCCCATCGACTTAAGCATAGAGGCCAGGCTGAACTGGCTGGTCATCTTGAACTTCGGAACTGAAACGACTACTTTCCGTTTGCGAAGTTTGCTCAGCCATTTCGATAGGTTTTCTACTGTGAGCGTTTTCTCAAATTCATCCAGTCCGTCAATTTCCTTCGGAAGCAAAATAATCATCGATAGCTCATCATCCACATACGGCAGTTCGAGCCCCTGAAAACTGCCACTGTCCAAATAACCGAACTCTGCTGTCTGGTTCATCATCGAAGCGTCCACCTTCTCACCATCGGCGAGAGTAAATAGAGCATCCTTCGTTTTGTCTTTTTTGAACTGCCTTGCCCAGTTGCCCTTGAAGTAAATTGCATTTGTCAAAACCAGACGGGTCATCGAGTCCAGCACACCTTTTGGAATGAGATTTGTAATCTTCTTATTGGTCTTTTGTTCCACCCATCGATTGATAGTCTTGCGTGCCGTCTCTGCGGCTCTTACGAAGTCAACTTCATTTAGCTTTCCACCATAATTGGTTTCGATAAGTTCCAGATACTCTTCAAGAAATCCATAACCCTTCTGACCCCAGAGAGCGTTGGCAACATTAAGCTGATAGCCGCCTTTTTCGCCTCTGCTGTTCAGGTCTTGTATGATTTTCCCAAACACCGAGTGAAACCGTATTTGCCCAATCGCCTCTTTGCCTGATGTCGGCAGATGCAGTGCCGCAGCCATTTCAGTCTCAGTTTCCCCTCGTGCGCCGCAGTAGGCAAGAGTCAAAGCTGTCGAGATACTGTACGGCGAGAAAAACAGATTCCCTTCACCGCTACTCAGCTTTGCATAAAGCTCAAAGGCGAATTTGTTATTTCCCGTTACGACGAGTTGTTTGTCCGATTTTTCCTTTGCGTATGCTTGTTCCACCGGCAGTAAGCTGGCCACAGTTGCCGTTATAACCATTAAGATGAGTGTGTATTTTATAGCTTTCATATTTGCGATCCTCTTATTATTTCCAGTATTACTTGTAACTCACACAATTTACTACGCGAATTATCGCAGATCGGTTGACAGCCCAAAGATAAAAATAGCTCAAATATGCTTTAAATATCGCAAGAAGACAGCCAATTGTCCTGTTTTAGCAAAACTATGATGTTTTACCGTTATTGTCTTCCAATTATTTATTGACAAGAGCAATATTTTTTCATACTATAAAATATAGA
>CBDURK010000444.1:0-2624 GCA_965369645.1 uncultured bacterium
ATAATCAAATTATCTTTGAAGCCGTCGAAGCGGATATTTTGTTTTCTGCCTGATAGTTCCTGCAATATCCATTTCGGGAAGTTTGCACCGGCCTTGATTGAAAGGGGGGCTCCACCGCCGAATCGCGGATTTATTTCTACGAATTTAATGTCACCGCTGCTTGTCAGAAACAATTGGAGAGTAATAACACCCGGGCCGGCTCCGAGTTTTTCGGCCAGACCAGCGGCTTGTTTCATAATTCGAGTATTTTTTATAATCTGTGCCTTGCTAACCTCGCCGGTCCTTACCTCGATTCGTTTTCTCGGAACTACACATCGAACCTTCAAATCAAAGTCGATATATACATCGCAGGTATATTCGGTGCCCTTGATAAACTGCTGGCAGATAACGTTTGGTATCCTTTTGGCAAAGAACGACAGCTCTCTGCGATTGTTTACGATGGCGTTGCCCCGGCCGGCATAGCCATCCCAGGGCTTTAGAAAGCAAGGCCAGTTGAGTTTGCCCTTTGAGAGCGCAGAGCGAACGCTCATAGTAAGGGGGGTATCGAAGCCATTTTTGACAAGGAAACGATAAGTTTTTCTTTTATCCTGACAAATATCAATTACCTGTGGAGCAGAAACGAGCACCTGACAGCCAAGGGAAGCGAATTTCGGTTTGTTCTGAGCCAGTAGCTTCAGGTCCAGATCAACGGTAGGAACCAGCAGTTTTACCCTGTTGTTTTTGACAATTGAAAGCAGTTGCCTGATATAGCCGGGGTGCGTCGTAGGTTTAACCAGAAAGGCTTCGTCGCACAGTTGCAGTGCCGGACTCAGCTCGGTCGTATCCGTGCCGAAAAACGAAGCGTTTACCTTCAGTTGTTTGGCCGCCCTGCGAAAACTCTCAAGCAGCGAAACACGTCTGCCGATACAAGTAAATAAAATGTTTAGTTTATTTTTGGTTTTCATTTTCGTTTTTTGATTAACAGACCATTACAAGATTTCTAATTTTTATTCGAAAGCAGGAAATAGTCAATATTTAATTCTCAATTTTCAATTGTTTTGACATTTTGGCAGTATGGCTCTAAACTGATTGCGCCAATTTGATGAAAGGTACCATTTATGAAAGATTGGGCAAAGAAAATCGAAGAAAAACAACTTAAAGTCGGCGTTTTGGGACTTGGCTATGTAGGCCTTCCTTTGGCGGGAGAGTTTGCCTCGGCAGGGCTTAAGGTAGTCGGTTTCGACATCGACGAGAAAAAGGTCCGCACTCTGAATTCCGGGCGGAGCATAATCAAGCACGTTCCTCATTCGAGGGTCAAACAAATCGTAAAAGCCGGCCGCTTTAAGGCAACGAGCAATATGGCACGCCTGAAAAACGTTGATGCAATATTAGTTTGTGTACCTACGCCGCTGACCCAGAACCGTGAGCCGGACATGCAATTTATTATTAAAAGCTCCGAAACAATCGCGAAATACCTGCAGCGGGGGCAGTTGATTGTTCTGGAAAGCACGACCTATCCCGGTACTACAAGAGAAGTTATGATACCGATACTCCAGAGCAGCGGCCTGAAAGCGGGTAAAGATTTTTACTTAGCTTATTCACCGGAGCGGGAAGACCCGGGCAATAAGGATTTTTCCACTGGCACTATTCCCAAGGTGGTAGGGGGCCTGACGAAAAAATGCTGTGATATGGCCTGCAAACTTTACGATACTGCCATTGTCTGGACGGTTGCCGTTTCAAGCCTTGAAACGGCGGAGGCCTCAAAAATCCTCGAAAACGTTTATCGATGTGTAAATATAGCCATGGTCAACGAGTTGAAGGTTGTTTTTGACAGGATGGGCATCGATATATGGGAGGTCATCAACGCCGCAAGCACCAAACCGTTCGGCTTCAAGGCCTTTTACCCGGGACCGGGGCTCGGTGGCCATTGCATACCAATTGACCCGTTTTATCTTACCTGGAAGGCCCGGCAGTACGGCATGCCGACACGTTTTATCGAATTGGCGGGCGAAATCAATACCAGCATGCCGCGCTATGTAATCTCAAAAACAACCGCAGCCCTTAATGAGCACAGAAAAAGCCTCAAGGGCTCTAATATCCTGGTATTGGGCCTTGCGTACAAAAAGGATATCGACGATTTACGCGAGTCCCCTTCGATAGAACTGATAGAATTGCTGCGGGAAAAAGGCGCCAAAGTTGACTATAACGACCCATATATCCCCAGAACCCACAAGCAGCGGCAGCACGATTTGAAAATGACCAGCAAGAAATTGTCGGCAAAAATGTTATCAAGCTATGATGTGGTTCTAATATCGACCGACCATAGTGATTACGATTATACGTGGATTGTAAAGAACGCGAAGCTCGTCGTTGATACACGCAATGCCACGGCGGCGGTCGCTTCAGCAGGAAAAAAAGTAGTAAAAGCATAAGATTCACAGGGGAGTTTTTCATGCGGATTCCACTTTTGGATTTAAAGGCACAATATGCCAATATCAAGGACGAAGTTATCCAGGCAATAAGTGATGTTTGCGACAATCAGGCTTTTGCTCTTGGTCCTGCGGTAGCTGAATTCGAAGAAAAAATCGCGGCATATTGCAACAGCAAATACGCAATCGGTGTTTCAAGCGGAACCGATGCTCTGC
>CBDURK010000445.1:0-2601 GCA_965369645.1 uncultured bacterium
CATGCCCCGATTGCAAACAGCAGTATACCATTAGCAGCTGAGAGTTAAAATCATATTTAATCTCTGCCGAATTCCTGATAAGCTTCGAATAATGCAACGATGTTTTCGATAGGGGTATCGGCCTGGATGTTGTGTGCAGTACAGAAAATGTAGCCACCATTGCCGGCCAACTTTTCAACACGATTTTTGACCTCGTTTCGGACATCTTCGGGGTTTCCGTAAGGCATTGTCTTTTGAATTGATATTCCACCATGGAAACAGATTTTGTTGCCGAACGTTTCTTTTATTTTTTGATAGCCCATCTGGGCACAGTCCGGCTGAAGTGGATTTAAGATGTCCAGGCCGCACTCAATAATATCCGGCAATAGCGGCGTGACACACCCACAAGTATGATGGGCCACTTTGCAGCCAAACTCATGACCAATATCGGTAAAGCGTTTAAAACCTTCTTTCAACAGACCTCGCCACGTATCGATCGACATAAAGGTGTTGTCCTGCGTACCGAAATCATCGCCGGTAAAGAAAATATCGACATTTCCTTCCGCGGCTTGTAATGTTCTGCGTGCGTATTCAGCGTAGAAATCTGTAATTTTGTGGAAGATTGACTTTGCTATTTCCGTGTTTATCACGACATCCATCAATATCTGTTCAACGCCGCGCACATACATAGCAGGTTTCAACTGTGCACAACGGTTGAGCCTATCGCCCATAAATATCACTACTTTGCCTGTCTCGCGGGCTTCTTTAGCTTGCTGTCTTATGCATTCGTAATCGAAGTGATCGGGCTTGGGCCATTTAGGATAGCTTTCGATTTCATCGAGAGAAGTTGCTTTTTGAAGTGGATATTCGATGACTTCGCTGTAGGTACCTGCCTTGGCTCCTTCGCCGTATGAAACAGTTTTCCTTACGACGCCGAAGTGGTCTTCCTTTGAGCCGTTTTGGCGAACTGTGAGTTCAGGGCCGATGTATTTAGGGCCTTCGATGTATCTAAAATCAACATCGAAGTGCTGTAGTAATTCTTCCTGCGATGAAAGACCAAAGTGTTTCAATAGCTTGGCATTGACCTCCGAAGTTGCCCAGTAATCGATAGGGGTTCTGTCGGGTTGTTCATGAGCCATAGCAAGTTTGAAACGCTGCCTTGAATCCATAAACAAATGTCCTTTCTAATCGACAGCATGAGTTTTAGGCCCAGCCTTCCAAATCAGGCAAACCAATAGAGCACCTAAAATAGCAGCCACACCGAAAAACACAAAGGTAAATTCATAACCGTGTCTCATTATCATAAGCCCGGCGCCCCAACCGGCAAGACTTGCTCCGATATAACCCATCCCATCGATAAAGCCAGCTGCTCCTGCGGCACCTGACTTTTTCCCGAAGTCCTGAGCGGCGTGGCCGACCATTAGGATATGCGGCCCGTAAGTGCAAAAGCCAATAACGGCGATTACGAATATAACCAGGCCGGAATTGCTTGGGTCAAGGTATGGAAAAATAATCGATGATATTCCCAACAGCATCAGCAGAAGGGCAATTACCGGTGCGCGTCTTCCTTTGAAGAAACGGTCTGTGGCCCAGCCGGCAGTGACGGCACCGGCGGAACCTGCCAAGGGATGAATGATTCTCTTCATTACTTCCTTAAAGCCGAAGCCCCCAATACCCATTGATTCACTGCTTTCAGCGAGGAATTGCGGAAGCCAGTTGACGAAGCCGTAACGGTTCATATCCAGAAGAAAAAACGTCCAAGCTATAACCCAGATGTAAGGATTCTTAAGGGTTCTGAGAACATTCTGGGCAATGGTCCGCTGACCGTTTCCGGCCAATTTATCTTCAGAGGGTTCGTCAGCTTCGATTGGGGGCAAACCTACATCTTCTGGGGCATTTCTAATAAAGACAAAAAAGATTATCCCTACTATTGCAAACAACCCGGCCGGCACAAGGAAGGCAACACGCCAGTCACCTCCCATTTTCTGAGCATAATATGTGACAATAAAAAAGGCTAAGAACCATGAAAATGCCGCACCGAATTGATAGCAGGTGCCCATGAAGCCCATCACTTTGCCCCGATTTTCCGAGCCGAACCAGTGTGCCATAATTCGAACCATGGGAGTCCAGCCCATTGACTGGAAAAAGCCATTTGCACCCCAAAAGATAACTACCAAAAATAGAATCGTTCGGGGATTTGTATTCTCAGGCGACATCAGAAGTGTTACCAGAAATACAGCAGCATTCATTGATACCGAGCCTACGACGCCAAGGCTTGCAATTAGCCTGCCGCCGAAACGGTCGGCGAGCTGGCCGTTTATAAATTGGCCGACTGCATACATCAGCAGTAGAGCAGAGAAGATTATCCCGATTTGAGACTTGTCCCACAAGAATGCGTTACCCATCTCTTTGCTGACCATCGGCATGTTGTAGCGACAGAGATAGTAAGCGAAGTATGTGATCCAGACAGTCGAGAATATTCTGACCTGCCAGTGTTTGAGGTCATGTGTTGAATTGTTTTTGAAGTTGCCCATTTCTTAAATCCTTAGAAGTGGTCTGTCGAATCCATGACAGCTTTTGACATTTGGCCAAGAGTATGGGAGATGGGGCTTGCAAAGTCAA
>CBDURK010000446.1:0-2583 GCA_965369645.1 uncultured bacterium
TATTAAGAAGTGTAACGGAACCAATGAAAGAAGCGCTGGCGACCATTACCGACAGCACACCCAACGCAAAATTCATCCTGCGATGCAGGATTTCACTGAACACCAACCTCCAGATTGTCATAGATGACCCTTTCTGCGAGGGCTGAGCGCCACAGTTCCCAAAACAACCATCAGAACAATAATCGCCAGCATTATACCGGTTGTTCCCATAAGACCTAATCCAAGAATCTTGCGCTCTTTGACTTCGACCGTCGGGGCCTGTTCGTCAGCAGCAAGGGTTTGGGTACTGTCGGACTCAATGACATCGGAGCTGAGTGTATTTTCAACAGCTTTGTTTTCTGTATCAAGTTTTGCAGTCGGCGCTTCCGGCATCACACCCGTCAGTGCAGGCACCTCGTTGTATGTCTCGTAGAACTCCTCATAGAACTGCATCGCTGCCGAGTCCCAGTTTGCGGCCATAAGCAAATCCACACCCGGATTCATCATCTTAATTTCGCAACCACATGGGCCGACTATAAAAGCAACGGCTTCGCGAATATTATCCGTATTAATACCCTCTCCGATGAGAGCATAAAGGGCCCGGCCCCGCCCAAATACGGGAAATATGACAGGCTCACCCGAATACTCGTCGAGGTCCGGCTCGCTGCTGAGCAACAAGCTCAAGAGCACGCTTTCATTGGGATCAGAACGTGAAACGGGCAAAATGGAAAATTCATAATTTATTTCAGGCCCAGCCAGTTCATCAGGCATAGATTCAGCTTCATCTTTCAGCTCCCGTGTCGCCGTCTCCAGTTCCTTTTCGAGCAGCCCAAGAGCAGCTTTGTCCTTAGCGGCATTGCCCGATTCAAAGAAAATCCATACGGCTGTTTGGCCTTCAGTTAAATACTCAGCCAGCTTTTGGCGCACCGGGGATTGAAGAAATGCCTTCACTGTAGAGGGCGTTAACCGACCCTGCCAGATGGGGGGTGTCCGGCCTTTTTGCCAGGGATACCAGAGAACAAGAACCGGCAGTGTCTCCGGGAGTTTTTCGCTCATCAAAAGAGTTTTAACTTTCTCCTCTGTGGACGAGGTAATATCCATATCCAAAACACGTAAATTCAAAAAGGCCTCGGTCTCAGAACCTTCTTGTCGCAGCTTATCCAGAAGCTGCTTATCGTCCTGGGTCAACGGACCACGATGGATGAAAACCGCTTCATAATAATCAGCCGCCCATCTTTCCAGCGCATATCTAAAAACCGGCGTTGAACATGCAAAGGCCGATGACGGTACTAAAATTAACAAAACTGTTAGAATTATTATTGTGATGCGATGCCGTTTCATATCTTTAAACCCCTACTGATTTTCTGCAAAGTACAATATTTTACCACCTTTGCTCGCAAAGTACAACCGATTATTTGCCGCATTCCATCATTCCATCCCACACGGGTAGGGATTCAAGCTCGTATCGAGCTATTTTCCGCCCATCAGAACCGCATACGGCTCACAGCATACCCCCTTTTATACCTTTAAGAACGACACTTTGTTCGGCAAGCTTGCCTTAATCCCGTTTGAAATCAACTCCTTTTGAGAGAAAGTGGGGAAAAAGGTTCTAACGGGCTTGACAGGATTGACACCTTTTAGTATGATTCTCTCCGTTCCGGCATGAGGGATTTGGTGGACCGGATTCCTGGTAAGAAGGAAGAGGCTTCTGCGCTTTCTTGTGAAAGCAAAAGCGGGGGCAGATTTTAGAAAAATAATATAAGGATTAGTATCTATGCGATTGATTTTATTTGATAGTCCTGATGAGCAGAGAGTCAACTTTTACCCCCTTGCTTTGGGACGACCTGTGTGGGAGCTTCGATGCGGCTTCAACTCGCTTGGTGATAAGCTCATCGCCAAAATCGCTACCAGCGATGTGGCTTGTTTCGTACCTGATTATATGGCGGATTCATACCGCACGAAGACCAAATACCCGGTCAATGATTTAGCCGTTCTTCAAGGCGATGACCTACTAATCCTGAACCCGTGTATCAAGGCGGAAAGCTTCAATGTAAATGTCAGCGGGCCCAGTGAATTAGGACTGGATGAACAGGGTAACGTAATGTACGCCCGCATTGCCAAAGACGACATAGGAAAACTATCAACAGATAACATCGAAGCGTTCATAGCAGACGCCAAAGCGAAACTTCCCAATGTTAAGTCGGCACTACCGAGATGGCAGTACATCTGGGATATGGTTCTAAGCAATGCCGAGCAGATAACAGCCGACTTTGCGGCAGCCGGGCAATATGGTATCGAAGGTACAGTGGAACAACCGAACGCCATTCGGGGTAGTAAAAAGGATGTCTATGTCGCCCCAGGCGTGATGGTGCATCCGATGGTGGTTATCGATGCCGAGCACGGGCCGGTCTATATCGACAATGACGCGGAAATCCATCCTTTCACCCGTATCGAAGGGCCCTGCTATATCGGCAAAAAATCTATGCTGCTCGGAGCGAAGTGCCGTGAGGGTAATTCTATCGGGCCTCTCTGCAAGGTCGGGGGCGAAGTGGAAGAATCGATTATCCACGGACACTCCAATAAGTACCACGACGGCTTTTTAGG
>CBDURK010000447.1:0-2579 GCA_965369645.1 uncultured bacterium
AAACAAACCCAATTCAAACCCAATTTTGAAAATTAGAATGTTATGCGATGTTAATTGGTATTCTCAACCGCACACCATAGAGATTATACCGACAGCCATCGAAAGCAGGCAAAAGAGTACTAATCCGCCGGCAACGATAGTAGTGATAATCGCAAGCACTTTGCGGCGGTCGAATATGATTCCTATTATTCCGACTATCGCCGAAGCAAAGACCGAAAAGATAACCAGCGGCCCTACAAGGGCTACGAAAGGATTGCCTCATCCGGGTTGAAGCACAAACATCGCACATATCGTCCCGGCTGCAATACCCAGCAGAATTGCAGAAATTTTTCCAAATCGCATTTTAACTATCTCTTAACAAGCAAATAAGGTTTTCTATAATTTAAGCTTATCAGCCGTTGTTGAATCAGTCAACTGTGGGATTTTTTAAATAGCGGGTATAGCCCGCTCGCCGGGTCAGACCTATACGGTCGAAATAGTCGAGAAGCGGGATAGCGAATTTCCTGGAGGTATCAATTAGATATTTGAATTTTACGCTTTCCAGTTGGCCTTCTTTTTTGATGAAGGAGATTAGAAGCCCCCTGGCCTTCTCAACTGCCTCGCTGTGGAAAAGCAAATCTTTCTCCACCCGGACAAGGCGTTCCTGCTCGACTAATATCTGGAGAATTTTCTGTACCTTTTCCGGGCCCGCTTTGGCCTGTTCAGTAACTTCTCCGAATTTAGGCGGATTAAAGGGCCGGTTTCTGTAAAGTGATTCGACATTTTGGAGCAAATTATGTTCATCTTCGCTGAAGGCTTCCCGATGTTCGGGCAGGGCGAAGCGATGTTTTCTTTCGACGATTTTCCCCTCTGAGAGCAGCAATTTCAGGAGGCTGTAGAAAACATTTTTTCTCAATTTGGATACCATATAAAACTGCTCTACGCTCAGCCCCGGGCTTTCCGGACTGTCGCTGTGAAAATCACTGGCAATTTTTACCAGTTGCTGTTGAACAGCATCGGATGTGTCATGGTGAATAAAATATTTAGAGCCCAAATAAAATATCTTTCCCTGCTCAATAAGCTCGGCAAGGATTTTTTTAAGCGGCTCGGGGCGCATCTTGGTGCGAATGGAAAGCTCCGTTTCGGTTGCGACAAAAGCCTCGGCCGCTTTTATGCAGTATTCGACAAAATCCTTCTCCGAAGGTACGGCCCGGGCACGGTCTTCGGCATCCTGAACCACTTGAGGATTACTTCGTTTAAGTTTGTCCGTGAGCGCCTCGACAATTATTCCGCCGCCTATTGTCTTCACCGGTGAGAGTGTTCGTAATATGAAACGGTCGCGCGGAGCTGCTACGAGAGATTCGTTTAATCTGACCTGAATGAGGCACTCATCACCTGCCGAAACGCTTTTGTCCTTGAGTAAATATACCGTAGCAACGATTTCAGAAGTGCCCGTGTGAAATTTTATCTTAGTACCGTATTTAAGTGGGGTTTTAATATGTGCAAGGACGTGAAGTTTGCACAGGTACCACTGCCGAGGCTGGAAATATTCGCCGTCTGTAACCACGTTGCCGCGTTCGATGCTGTTGTATTCCCATCGAGGGACATTGATTGCGGCACACTGACCGACCAGAGAAATTTCGCTGTTTTGTTTATAGACTTGTATGGCCTTGATCCGGCCTTTTACGCCTCCGGGGAAGAGGGTCATCTGGTCGCCGATTTTGGCTGAACCCGCAACCGGGATGCCTGTAATGACGGTTCCGTAGCCCTTGACGGAGAATGTCCGTTCGACCGGCAGTCGAAATACTCCGTCGGTTCTTTTGGGTTCGATTTTAGCGACAAGCTCTTTGAGTGCCTCGTAAAAGGCATCGAAGCCCTGACCTGTTATGCCGGATACTGGGAGAATCGGGGCATCTTCGAGAAATGTGCCGATCAGAAAATCCTTAATCTCGGCGGTGACAATTTGCACACGCTGAGAGTCAACACAATCTACTTTTGTTAAAGCAACGATGCCCTCTTTGACGCCGAGCAGTGTGAGTATATCGAGATGTTCACGCGTTTGGGGCATCACTCCATCGTCGGCGGCGATAACAAAAATAGCGCCGTCGATACCGCTTGCCCCGGCAACCATCGTTTTTATGAAGTTCTCGTGCCCGGGCACGTCAACGATGCCGACTTCAAGGCCGGAGACCGTGCACGGTGCAAATCCGAGATCGATGGACATGCCGCGTTCCTTTTCGGCCTTGAGATGGTCCGTGTCACATCCTGTGAGGCATTTTATCAGTGCCGTTTTGCCGTGGTCTATATGGCCGGCGGTGCCGAGTGTTATGTTCTTTTGTGATGTGCTCATAGGTATTATTGTTTATTGCCGAGAATTTCGAGCAACGCTTCAACAACGATTTTTTCATCCCCGCTAAGAAGAGTACGAGGGTCGATCAGGACCTTCTCGTTGCGTATGCGGGCAAAAACCGGAGTGCTGTATTGGCGAAGTTGATTGGCAAGTGAGTCGGCACTGATTTTTTCCGGTTGTAAGGCTATAAGTGTCGTTGCAAGATTTTGCGTCGGCAGGGAACCGCTCCCCATCTGCGAAAAACCCGCTG
>CBDURK010000448.1:0-2554 GCA_965369645.1 uncultured bacterium
TTATGGACGCGATGAACGGTTATTCTGGTCATCCCTGGTCTGATGGGATGACCTTTAAAAAAAGGAGTCCGATTAAACAGGGTTCGAAGCGTCTTGTTTTTATTGACGAGGGACGCCTAAGTCCCAACAGCTGGACAATTTGGTACACAGAGCCACGCTGGTGGGACCAAATCACCCGTCGCCATGGCCAGGGAACTACGCTTTCCTTTGCAGACGGGCACTGTGATTATTACAAATGGAGCGATTCTCGCACCTTTACGGTTACAGAAGCGGAATACAACGAGTGGCAGGGTAGTATGCGTCTCTCAGTGGATGTGTCCCGACAACCTGGTAACGAAGATTTACACAAAGTACAGAAAGGAGCTTGGGGCAAACTGGGTTATACACCTACAAATTAAAAAGGTGTGATTTGATTCGGGGGGACAAGGCAGCTTATAGTGCTCTTAAGATAATTGTGAGCGCATTTTATCAATGGCAGCTCCGTATTGTTATAGAGGGTTGTTTTCCTCGTCCTCTCTGCGCTCTCGGTCGGTAAAATCCTCATCGTTGAGAGAATGTCTGGTGTTGTGTTTTCTCGCATATCGTTCCAGAGGTTTTGCGATCTTTAAGATGCCCACGAGGACAATAATTGCAAGAAGAGTCGATACGACAGCCAGGACGTGAAAGCCGGCACCACAGGCCATTCCGATACTTGCGACAAGCCAGATAGTTGCTGCTGTAGTCAGGCCGTGTACGCCGCGTCTGTCCTGGATGACGGCACCGGCACCTAAAAAGCCTACACCGGTAACAATCTGGGCGGCTATCCTTGTAATTGAGCCGCCTGTTTCGGCCACCATTTGTCTGGAAATTATTGTAAAAACCGCTGCCCCAAGACATATCAGGATATTTGTCCGCAGCCCGGCGGACTTACCGCTAAGCTCTCTCTCGAGGCCTATCGACGCTCCAAGAAGAACAGCTAATATTATACTGAGTAAATCATTCGGCGAAATCATAAATCTACCTTTCAATCAGAGTTTCATCAACCTGCATACCGAAGTGCCTGCCGGCTTTTTCGACATGGCCGAGTACTTTATCGCCCTGCTTTAAAGCTGTGACCGAAACCGCTTTGCCGTCTGGGCTGACAAGCCGAATCGTCTCGGCGTTTTGAAGGACAAGGCTTATCGGCTTACCTTCGGTCTCGGCCTCGATGAGCATGACAGGTCTTTTTTCGATTTTATTCCTGCCGAGATAAGCGATCTGGCTTTTACCGTGGAAATTTACAAGCAGGACTTCGTCACCGGTCTTTAAGTCGGCAAGGTATTTTGTCTTACCGCCCGGCGCCAGGGTGTATGCGTGTACCGCTCCGGCATTGACACGGAACGGGCGCGATGCCACGTAAGGGTTGTCGATGGATTCGGAATGTATCAGGAAAAAGCCCGAAGCGGTATTGCCGACGAGCATCCCTTCGCCCAAAGCCATCTGCGTGCACGTGTCGAGACATGACCTGTCGCCCATGCCCAATTGTTTTATGCCTGTGATAGTGGCAGTTACGAGAGAGACCTTTTCGCTTACGCCGTGAATGAGATCGGCGCATTTCTTTATCTCGTTAATATCGGTGGTATTTAAGAGGACACCGTCAACGCCTTTTTCGAGTATTTCAACCATAAGCTTGGCCTGTTCGCTGTTTTCGACCTGGACAATAATATTTTTACCCCGCCGAGCCATGAGGTTTTCTATTGGTATAATCGTCCAGTCAAGCATTCTAAGGACAATAATTTTATCGGCCGGTAATGCGGCGGCTTTGTCCTCGTCTTCTTTGCCGGCTATATCGATGAATTCGACATCTACGCCTGGCTTGATGTCACCATCTTTCTCAACGGTCTTTATTTTGCCGAATTGCCGGACGCTTTCGCTTTGGCCATCGGGCAGGACAACGGCCTGCGCCCCGCTTTCAAGGGCCGCTATGGCGATTTCCTTATTATATGGAACAACATTTATCCATAATTTCTTCATTTTATTGTATCCTCAGTCAAAGTTAACAAAACCTCACCCTCATGAGATTTAACTCAGAGCCGATAGAATTGTCAACTGCTTTTATTATCGAGCGTTTTCGAGCCCGACTTTTTTGAAAAATCGATTGTTTTTTATTTTGTCCGGAAGTATTATCATGGAAAGGCGGTTTTTTATGTAGTCAAAGAGCAACTCATTTTAAACGCTTTAGAGCAGGATGGTTATAATCTGGTACGAGAAATGCGGTAATCATCTATGGGTGAGTTTTAGCATTAGTTTTATAGGGATTCCTTTGTATCGGAACATCATACAAAGTAAAAAAGCTTTTAGGGAGGTTCGGAAATGAATATTATCGAATTACTCAAAGAAAATGTTAAGAAGAATTATTTTTTCTTCAATGATAATTCTGGTCAACGTGAAAGGCATAACCTGCGTAGATTGGCTACAGAATTCTTAGATTGCTATGAAGAGCGGCATCGTGAATGTCTTGCTACCCTTATAATCAACTATGCCCTATTACCTCATGCTAAAGGATCAGAAATTGCACCACTTGTTGGAATTATTA
>CBDURK010000449.1:0-2553 GCA_965369645.1 uncultured bacterium
CGTCGAGGTGCTGCTCGGCGTCATCATTGTCATCAGCAATCCCGACTTCGATAACAGTTGCCGATGCAACATTTGCAAAGGCAAGGCTCAGCACCAAAAGAAAGGAAGTTAAAAAAAATAGTTTCTTACACATAATAGTCCTCCTGTAAAAAAATAGAAATTATTGTGAATTTTGTTTTAGCTACACACCAAAACACATCCGTTGTTATTGACAAGCTAAAAATAGAGATTCAGCGCCTGGTTGTGCCGGTTTGAAAACAACCTTCACGCAAGCAACAAAGAATCTTCACCAAATTCTGTGCTTATAAAAAATGACTTTTATTGTAGGAGAAGTTTTTAGACACCTCTGTGCGGAAGCTATACTTTCGCTGTAAGTTTAAATAAAAATACTCCACCTCCGAGGTATCAACCTCACACCAAATCCATTCCTCACCTAATACGTTAGGTGTTTGCCCAGGAACTATAGGTATGCTGGAAATTCAACACGTCCTAACATTCCCATTTATACCAGATTATCCCCCCTTACTTCAAGGGGAAAAAAGAACTTTTCAGAAGAATTTTTCATTCCTATGGACGAGAATTATCCTTTATCTCGTTGGATATCAAGTGACAAATTTGGAAAAAAGCTCTAACTGGGTTTAATTTTGCACTTTTCCCACCAGTCTTTCCACATAGCCGCCATTTGTTTGACTTTTTGCGGATATTGCAGGGCGAGATTATTTAATTCTGTCCTGTCTTTTTCAAGGTCGTAGAGTTCCCAGTCGGCCTGGCCGAGGCGGACAAGTTTCCATTTGCCTGTGCGAACGGCCTTGGCCTTGCTGAACTGCCAGAACAAAGCATCGTGTCCCTTTCTTTGTTTCCCTTCTAAAATCGGCAGCAGTGATTTGCCCACTGGCGATTTTAGCCTTCTGCCGTTGAGCTTCTTTGGATAGACAGCCCCGGTTATTTCCATGAACGTTGGAAGAATATCAATTATATGTCCGACCTGGCTGGTGATGGTTCCCGGCTTGATAACGCCGGGCCAGGAAGCTATGAAGGGTGTGCAAGCGCCTCCCTCATAGTCGGTGGATTTATATTTTCTGTACGGTGCGTTGCTGGCATTGGCCCAGGGCGGGCCCAACGCGCGATAGCCCGCGACAGGTCCGGGTGGTATATTGGGAGTTGTATCGGGTGTTTCCGGGCAGCCTCCATTGTCGGCATGAAACAGTATGAGAGTATTGTCCCATTGGCCAAGCTCCTTTATTTTCGCAAATATCCTGCCAATCCCCTGGTCCATTCGATCCACCATCGCGGCATAGACCGCCATTTTCAAATCGGCCTGGTCCTTTTCGGATTCACTTAGTGACTCCCAGCTCGGGACACCCTCGTCCCGTGGAGAGAGCTTATATTTCGCATCGAGCATGCCTATCTTTATCTGCCGCTCATATCGCTGCCGGCGAAGCTTGTCCCAGCCGATTTTGTATTTGCCGCGGTATTTGGCGATATCGGCCGGCCATGCGTGCAGCGGATAATGCGGCGCGGTATAAGGCATATAAAGCAGGAACGGCTTGTTCTCATTCCTGTATTCTTGGAGCCTCTCGATTGCATAATCCGTGAAGGCGTCGGTGGTGTAGAAGTTCTTGTCTTTGGGGACGTATCCCATAATGGCCTTGCCCTCGATGGCCCAGCGGCGGGCTTCCGCCTTTTTACGGCCGGGCTTTGGTTCACCTGGCCGGGCCTCGATTCCGGGATTCCAGTAATTGCAGCATCCGTCCGCCAGGCCGTAATATCTGTCGAATCCGCGCGTAGTCGGAAGCGGTTTTTGATGCCATTTGCCGGAGATGATTGTTCGGTAACCGAAAGTGCGCAAGACCTCGGCAAAGGTAGCGCCGTACTCCATATCTTTGACGCCTACGGCATGTTCATACTGGCCGGTCAAAAGTGATGCTCTTGTCGGGCTGCACTTGGCGGCGTTATAAAACTGCGTAAACCGCATTCCGCCGGCTGCTAATCTATCGAGGTTAGGTGTGCGAATCTCCCCGCCAAAACAGCCAATGTCGGAGTATCCCAAATCATCGGCCATGATAAGAACAATATTCGGGTTTTTGCCGGAGTAGCCAGAGCCTCTTTGTGCTACGGTATTCGAGCATCCTGGCAAAGCTACTGATGCAATCCCCAATCCGATGGTTTTCAAAAAATAACGTCTTGTCAGATTGATATTATTCATATCATTCTCCTGTGTTGTGAGTTGTTACATATGATGTTATCTTTTTCAGCCTTCAAAGTAAAAGCCGTTCTAATAATTCTTCAAAGTTTGTTCAGACTGACTTTTCATTTCCCCTTTTCTATGATTGCATCGACCGGACCGAGACGAATGACCTTGCAGAAAAGCATCCCGACCGCGTACAAACGATGAGTGCTGAATGGGACAAATGGGCCGGACGAGTTGGCTTATAAATCCCTTTGGATAATGTATATAGGATTGAGTGAGATATAAGGATATATAGAAAACTCACCACCGATTCATGGCGGTGAGTTTTTCTTGAATTGTAACTAATGACGAGCCCTTATTAG
>CBDURK010000450.1:0-2535 GCA_965369645.1 uncultured bacterium
CCAATTCAAAGCCAATGAGGCGGCTATTGACTTTTCGTTTATCAAAGCTATAATCTGCAAATTCTTGAACCTTTTAATAACAGTTATCAGAAGGAAAAAAACAGTGGAAAATGGTCCTAAAAAGTCAAAATTGAAATCTCTTTTTCAAACCTCCAGGCCGAACTTTCTCGCCGCAAGTGCGGCCCCGGTCCTGGTCGGTTCTACTCTGGCCTACGCAATCACCGGCTCTTTTAACTTCGGATTATTTATCCTGGCAATGCTGGCCATAATGCTGCTGCACGCAGGGGCCAATATGGCCAACGATTATTTCGACCACTTATCAGGAAACGACTGGGCAAATAAGAATGTAACTCCATTTTCAGGCGGCAGCCGCTCTATCCAGGACGGCCTCCTTTCGCCCAGAACAGAATTGCTCGCCGCCCTGGTCGCCTTGGCCGCGGGTTCGGCAATCGGCCTGATAATTGTCCTGATGACAAAAAGCCTCTTCATTTTAATCCTCGGCCTCATCGGTTTGCTCGGAGGTTTTTTCTATACCGCTCCACCAATAAAGCTCGGATACCGTTGTGTCGGTGAGCTTGTCATAGCCCTATTGTTTGGTATGCTTCCGGTATTCGGCTCGTACTATTTGCAGACCGGTAAAATTGATATTATCCCGCTTCTACCGGCTGCTGTTGTCGCGGTACTGATTTTTTTGATAATTTTAATAAATGAATTTCCCGACCTTGCCGCCGACGCCTCTGTAAACAAAAACACACTAATCGTTCGCCTCGGTGTACCGGCGTCGGTTTGGATTTACAGAATCGTACTGATATCGGGTTTTATTTTCGCCGCGGCCATGTTGATTTACCGCTCAATGTTTTTCGCGGGATTGTTGTATCTTTTAACGCTGCCGGTCGCTGTGCTCGCTATAAAAGCCGCAAACAAAAAAGATCTTATCAAGCCGGGCCTGTTCCGTGCCAACCAATTAACTATCCTGTTGCACACAGCCGGCTCTTTGGCTCTTACTATCGGCTTTATAATTATGGGCCTGCGATACACGGCGATATAGAGTTCACGGTTTTGTCTAACCGCTAATTTTTTATCAGCCTAATAATAGCATCAAGCTCGTTAGGCGCCTCTATCGGCATATTGCTGAACTGGCCCTGATTTTCTTTGTGGTAGTTGACAGTAACGTTGGGATCTTTTAACGGATGGCCGGTCAGCACGCACGCAACTCGCTCATCGGCGCCGATGATATTCTCAGCTCTGAGGTGTTTCAAGCCGGCTATCGTCGCCGCCGAAGCAGGCTCACAACCCAGGCCATGTTTACCTATAATCGCTTTGGCATCTACAATATCTTCGTCCGGCACGGCCCGCACGATACCGTTACATATATCGATTGCCCGAAGACACTTTTTCAAATTGACCGGCCGGGATATCTCTATCGCCGAAGCACAGGTATGCGGTGAAAAATTGCGGGCCGTAAGGTCGGCGTAATAATCATCGATAATTTTCTGGTCAACCTTACCGTCGTTCCAGAGAAGTTTTTTGTTATTTACCAGATCGGTCAAAGTATCGGCGCCGGTAGCGTTGATAATCGCCATTCGCGGTATCCGATTAATTAAACCAAGCTGCTTCAATTCCGAAAAGGCCTTTCCGAAAGCGCTGGAATTACCAAGATTTCCGCCGGGCACGACAATCCAGTCCGGCAGCTCCCAACCCAGGCCTTCGATGATGCGATACATTATGGTCTTTTGTCCTTCGAGCCTGAACGGGTTTAGTGAATTGAGCAGGTATAAGCCCAGCTTTGTGCAAACATCCTGAACCTGTCTCATACAGTCATCGAAGTCGCCGAGTATTTGAATGGTTTGCGCACCGTAATCCATCGCCTGGCTTAGTTTGCCGAAGGCGATTCGGCCCGAGCCGATAAACACCGTGCATTTCACGCCGCAGCTATGTGCATACAAAGCCACCGATGCAGAGGTATTGCCCGTCGAGGCGCATGCGCTCGAAGTTGCTCCGACCATTTTGGCGTGACTGAAGGCCGCCGTCATCCCGTTATCTTTGAATGAGCCCGAGGGATTGAGCCCTTCATATTGCAGGTGCAGAGACCCGGGCTGCATATCGACATATTCCGCCACAGCGTCATTTTGCTGCAGGATGGTTTGGCCTTCGCTGATGCTGACTTTATATTTATCTTCACAGAAGCTAATCAGCTCACGGAACCGCCAAACGCCCGACAAATCCAGCCGATTGTCCCTGCTGGCCCAGCGTTTTGCAAATTCGCTTAATTTGCCGGGAACCTCAATTTTGTCCCAGATATAACGTATATCCAGCAGTTCCCCGCACTGCGGGCACTTGAACATCGCCTGGCCGCAGTCGAACTCCGCCCCGCAATCGAGGTTAATACATTTCTGAAAAGATACTTCCATACTCATCTTCAAAATTCCTTGTCAATTTCTCAATCTTTAGCGGTAATTATAAACAATAACCGGAGCCAATGGTACAACAATTGGCACCCTTTAGGGTGGTAAAATCCGCGAGTAGCATTATTAA
>CBDURK010000451.1:0-2510 GCA_965369645.1 uncultured bacterium
GGAGCTGGACGTCGATGCCATCAGCGACGGCAAAAAAGGTGTCATCGGCGGGATAATGGAGCATATCGAAGAAGCCGGCGTCCAGTCCGGTGACAGTGCTTGCTCACTGCCGCCGATTTCGATAAGCAAAAAGGTCATGGCGGAAATAGAAAGACAAACAAAACTCCTTGCCCTGGAATTAAAAGTCAAGGGCCTGATAAATATCCAGTTCGCCGTAAAAGATGAGGAGCTTTATATTCTTGAAGTTAATCCTCGTGCATCCCGGACTATTCCATTTGTAAGTAAATCCATCGGTGTGCCCCTGGCCAAGCTGGCCGCTAAAATAATGACGGGGATGACACTTGATGAGCTGCAATTTACTGAACAGATTAATCGCAGCCACTTTGCCGTAAAAGAAGCGGTCTTTCCGTTTTTGAAGTTCCCCGGCATTGATACGCTGCTTGGCCCGGAGATGCTTTCGACCGGAGAGGTTATGGGCATTTCCGATGATTTCGGTATGGCATTTGCAAAGTCGCAGATAGCCGCGGGAAATACCCTGCCGACTTCCGGCAATGTCTTTTTGAGCGTAAAAGACAGCGACAAATCCCGCGCGGTCGAGGTCGCCCGCTGTCTCTATGCAATGGGCTTTACGATTATCGCGACAAAGGGCACGTGTATCGAATTTATCAAAAATAATATCCCATCGCAGTTTGTTTTGAAGATCACCGAAGGCCGGCCCAATATAGTCGATTCGATAATAAACGACGAGATAGACCTGATAATAAATACTACCATAGGCAAGCAGTCGATAAAGGATTCCTTTTCGATTAGAAGAAACGCTCTGGATAAGCAGATTCCCTATGTAACAACTATAAGGGGCGCTCTGGCCGTGGCAAAGGCCATCGAGGCGCTCAAACGAAGAAAAGTCGGCGTCAAGCCGATACAGTTGTACTATCGACAAAAAGGAAAATAAACCGTGAAAGCTATTTTGTTGCTCGAAGACGGCACTGTTTTTAAAGGCACCTCTTTCGGAGTCAAGGGCCAGAAGTGCGGAGAAGTTGTCTTTAATACGAGTATGACCGGCTATCAGGAGATACTGACCGACCCATCGTATAACGAGCAGATAATTACGATGACTTACCCGCTTATCGGCAACTACGGGACCAACAAGGCTGACACCGAATCGCGAAAAAGCTTTGTTCGCGGTTTTATTGTTAAGGAGAACTGCAATTATCCGAGCAACTGGCGAAATACGCAAACACTGAGCGGCTATCTCAAGGCCAATAATATCGTCGGGCTCGAAGGCATTGATACCCGTGCGCTCGTAAGGCACATCCGTATAGCCGGAGCGATGAAGGGCATTATCTCCTCTAACGAATTCGGTATAATGAGTCTGAAGAAAAAACTGCAAAAGTATCCCGGCCTTGTCGGTAGGGACATTGTAAAAGACGTAACCGTCAAAAAACCTTATGACTGGGACAAGGGCGTAATCGACGTATTGAAAGATGCCGAATGTAAGCCGCCGAAAAAATATAAGGTTGTGGCTTTCGATTTCGGTATCAAGCTGAACATCCTTCGGCTGCTTCGTTCTTACGGCTGCGATGTTCATGTTGTGCCAGCCGATACGTCTGCTAAAGAGGTCCTGGCACGAAAGCCGGATGGAGTGTTCCTCAGTAACGGGCCGGGCGATCCTGGCCCGGTAAGCTATGCTATTGAGACTATAAGGCGGCTTCTCGGCAAGGTGCCCATCTTCGGTATTTGCATGGGCCATCAGATTCTCGCACTTGCCCTCGGGGCCAAAACGTATAAGCTCAAATTCGGACACAGAGGGGCGAACCATCCTGTTAAGAACCTCAGAACGAAAAAGATAGAGATAACCAGCCAGAACCACGGCTTCTGTGTCGATATGGATTCGCTGGATGAAAAGGCCGTCGAACTGACGCACCTGAACCTCAACGATAATACGGTCGAAGGGATTCGCTGCAAAGACAAACCAGCGTTTTCCGTCCAGTATCACCCGGAGGCCTCGCCGGGACCACACGATTCGAACTATCTGTTCGATGATTTTATCAAATTGATGGACCAGTCCTGATATCATATCTTTTGTTAGCCCAAGAATTTGGCTTTGATTGGCTTTGAATTGGGTTTGTTTTGGGTTAAATTGGGTTTGAATTGGCTTTAATTGGCTTTGTATTGGCTTTGTTTTTTTGCCCGGTGAGCGGGATGAAATTTCGTAATATCTTGTCATATCATTATTTATGTTCATTTTGTCATTTCTGAAATTGGCTTTGTTTTGCATAATTTGCTTATAAATTCGTACGTAAGAATTCGTAGAATTTATATAGCACAAACTCGAAATCCGAATATCCCCCGACAGAAAAGCATGTGAGCTAACATCGAGGGTAAACTCCATATTGGGAATATCAAAATCCAAATAACTCAAATTCAAAACTCCTAATTGGGGGCTAAAAAAGTAGCGCCTCTATAATTAGACGAGTGTGCAGTTTTGAGTCGAAAAAAGTCTCGATTTT
>CBDURK010000452.1:0-2488 GCA_965369645.1 uncultured bacterium
CCAGAGAGGCTTCATCGGCGCCAAAATAAACTTCGTATGAAGCACCTAAGCCCGGGGCCCATGTGAGAACAGGTGTTTGTGTTACATCCACAGCGCCATTAGCAGGGTCCAGACTTGCGACGGCGCCAACAGTAGTAAAGCTCCAGACATTGCCTTTATAGGTATTGATGGCGTCAAATTCATCTACACGCCAGTAATAAGTCTTAGCCTGTTCAAGAGAACCTGGGCTATAGGTTGCGGTTCCCTGAGGCAGACCTCCGGCGGCGTTGCTGACATCGTCAAAATTGTCGCCGAAATACACAGTGTGAAGTTTCGCTCCGAAACCCGGTGTCCAACTAAGGGCTGCATCCAGAGCTACAGACTCGGCACTTTCAGCCGGTTCGGGAAAGTATGCTGTCTTGGGAGGAATACTAAAGCTCCATACATCGCCTTTCCACGGGCTGTTCGGCTCGGTGTCATTTACCTCATCGATGCGCCAGTAGTAAGTTGTTCCCGGAATGAGGCCCTCCGGATAAGGAAAGCCCGGGAAGCCGGCGACAATAAAATCCGCGGCCTGATTGCCCTGGAATGTGCCTTCGGCGCCTTCGCTTACAGCATCAAAATTGTCACCGATGTACACATCGTGCGAGACGGTAAAGTCTCCCGCCCGCCAGCCAAGGCTTATCCATGTGTCCTCGTGAAGTGTCCCGCTGCGCGGATCGGGTCCATAGGCTTTTGGCATTGCGCCGCCCTGATTGAGCATGCTTGCCTGAATATCAGCGTCTGTCAGTACATGGTTATAGAACCGAACGTCGTCGATTGTGCCTTCAAAGAAGTAGTTGCCGTCGCCTTCGGTGGCACCGCCGCCAATACGCAACACCTGTACTGTATTCGGAGGCATCGTGGCGGTACTTTCGCCGGCCAGTTCACCGTTGATGTATAGCTTCTTCTCACCATTGGAATAGGTTGCCGCTACATGGGTCCACTCCCCGAGTGTAACCTCAGGGCTCCCGGCATTGTCCCAACCGCCGTCTGCGTTGCCGGTCCAGAACTGCCACGTGTTGTCCGGTGCGCAGTAGAGAATGTAGCCCCGCTGGGGATAATCATCGCGGGATGTAATCGGCGAGCGATAATCACTGCCGTCGGGATCAAGATTTGCCCAGACGCTAAAGGTGAATTCATTTTCCGGGTTGAGATCGGCACTGTGGGGTATATCGACCTTGTCCGGGGAACCGGCAAAATGCAGGCCACCAACGAAGTAACCGGTCACCCATTCCGGATTGCCTATAAGCTCGCCATCGTTGCCATTGCCTGTTGCGTCCGTTACAATTGTACCGGAGCCTTCATCAAGTTTCCAGTGTCCCACCAGTTCGGCTGATGCGCTGCTGAGAAGCCCCAAAACTACAATAAAAGAAACCAGGTAAATCAATTTTTTGGACATAATAGGTCCTCCTGAAAAAAGAGTTAAAATGATTACGAGTTATATTTTGGCCACACACCAAAACATAAATATTTTATTAGAATTGCCTGTTTCCAATTCAGAATTGAAGAAGAAAATCTAAAATGCAGCCTCCTTCCTTTTTAACGCAAAATCCACAGTAACCTAATTAAGCGTTCAAAACTATACCAAGTATATTTATATCAAATTGCCTATCTTCCCGTCAAGGATAATCGTTTGATTATTTATTAGCATGCCTCGTTGAAATAACTATGGAGAAGTGCAATGAAAAGGCAGTTAAGTTTATTTGTAGAATCTCACACACTACTCTCTATCCAACGCTTCAACCTGTCTTTTCCTGGCGGTGTTATTAGTCTTGGCGTATATGGCGGTTGTTGTAGGGCTGGCGTGACCGGCTTGGTCTTGGACAAATCGTAAGTCCTTTTCCACATTGTACAGCCTCGTTAAGTAAGTATGCCTCAGCATATGCGGATGCAGCTTGCCAACACCTGCCTGCTCACCAATGCGCTTTATCTTTGCATATATGCTGCGGTATATGATCCTCTTACCACGCTCGCTGACCAGCAGCGGCGAGTTGGACTTCGCTCTTTTACGATAGAGTTTAACAAACCGTTCAAGCCGCTTCTTAAGTTTTTCTGATATGTCAACCACCCGGGACACCTTGCCCTTACTATCCCGGACCCAGATGCAGTCCTTGCCATGCTTGATAGGTAAATCGCCAATGTTAAGGTTGCAAAGCTCAGAAGCCCTCAGCCCGGTGTTGACAAGCAGCTCTATGATTAGTTCATCGAAAACTCCTCTGGAGCCGGCACGCATCCTTGCAAGGTCAGCCTTATCCCTTATATACCGACGTAGTTTCTTCAATTGGGCCTCGGAAAGGTACTTATCCGGTGCCAAACCGCCCCTTTTTTTAGCCCTTTTTCGTTTTGCCATTTTACAAACCTCCAAACTTGTCATTATTTATTCATTAACTAATCAGAATATACATACAATATCGTCTGTGCTTGTCAAGCAGCAATGGGACCACGGTCTGACTGCAGAAACCGCTGT
>CBDURK010000453.1:0-2466 GCA_965369645.1 uncultured bacterium
CTCCTTTGGCATATCGTGGCTAACTTTCCACACTATAATAATTGTAGTCAATTAAATACACTTGTCAACATTTTCTAATCGGCATAATCGTCTCAAAGATTGTGGACAGTTATTGTTTTTGAACAATTGAAAGAAATCCTATCTAAGTTATAATATACAGCAATTGTTTCTAACTAATCGAATCAGCAGAATATTCTTCTTATAATTTGAGTCGAGGAGTCAATTATGTTTAAGGTGTTAATTCTTACATTAATATACAGTATTCTTGTATGTTCGGCAGCTGGAGGAAAAAACACTTCAGGAAGCTCCACTCATATGCCCTATATTGTACTGGAGCGAGGAGATGTCAAGGCCGTTATAGTTAACAATGAGCCTGTTAATGATAAAGTTTTGCCGGGGCATCGCGGCGGATATAGCGGTGTAGCATCCCTCACTCACCATGCACGAGACAAAAACCTATTTGTTCCATTCTACGCAGGCCTTAATTTCGAACATATTCATGATGGTACTGTCAAGCCCAGAGAAATCCTCTTCGAGCCACGACAGGCCGCTATGGAGACAAGGAAGGTTGATGAATATACCGTAGAACTTTACCAGCACCCAACACCACACTGGAAACTTGAGAGCTGGTTGAGATATCAACTGCTCGAGGATGGCGCCATTGAGATGACTTTGGAATGTGTTCCACACGCTCGGACATTCAAGAACGGCTATATCGGTTTGTTCTTCGCCAGTTATATAAATCAGCCTGAATCACTGGATATTCACTTTTTAGGGAATGGGATTAATCAGAAAGATGTAAGGCCCAGGTGGATCCGTGGTGTGACTCCTGCACATGGAAAATTGTCGACTCATCTGGCTCCGGACGATAGCCGCAATTTTGCTCATGACCCTGAGTTTCCATTGACACTTGTCTTCAATATGTCGAATTATCGCTATCATGAACCATGGTACTATGGCGTAAGTCATGGGATGGCTTTAGTACTAATGTTTCGGCCATGTGATAATGTCAGATTCAGCCAATCTCCTTCTGGAGGCGGTAAGTGGAATCCTGCATGGGATTTCCAGTGGTTTGTGCCACAGTACACGGTCGGTCAGCGCTATAGTTTCGTCATGCGAGCTATGTATTTACCTTTCGAATCAGCTAAACAGCTCATCAAGGCAACTGCTTCACACCTAAGAGCTTTGGAACGTAAATGAAATCGAATGTTGTTTTTACCTGTCTCCCGCTGTGCAAACTCGAATGTTGAAATATACCGGCTTTACTTATAGAATACGACCGATGACATGCGAAAACATTGACAGGAGATATTCTATGAAAATTACATCACGTCGAGATTTTCTAAAAACAATTGCCATGACAAGTATGGCCGCAACTATTTCAGGCTGTTTTTCTGCTCCACATAAAAGTGATGCTGGAAAGCCGAATATTATCTATATTCTTGCTGACGACCTGGGCTATGGCGACTTGGGGTGCTTCGGGCAGAAAGATATCCGCACACCCAATCTCGATCGTATGGCACGTGAAGGTATGCGTTTTACTCAGCACTATTCGGGAAGTACTGTGTGCGCACCAAGCCGCTCCTGTCTTATGACCGGCCAGCATACCGGGCATACGCCCATTCGGGGCAATAAGGAATATTACCCTGAAGGCCAGCATCCTCTGCCTGCTAAAGCCGTGACGATAGCCGAGGTATTGAAGAGGTCAGGTTATGCCACCGGCGCATTTGGCAAATGGGGGTTGGGGTACCCAGGCTCTGATGGCGATCCATTTAATCAGGGTTTCGACGAGTTTTTCGGATACAATTGCCAACGGCTTGCTCATAACTACTACCCTTACTACCTACGGCACAATGATAAGAAAGTAATGCTGCCCGGTAATGAAGGAAAGAAAACCGAACAGTATGCACCTGATATAATTCAGGAACAAACTCTGAAGTTTATCGAATCGAACAAAGAGAAACCTTTTTTCATGTTTGTGCCTCATGTGATTCCACACGCGGAATTGCTGATCCCTGACGATGATATTGTCAGAAGTTATCGAGGTAAATTTCCCGAAAAGCCCTACGAAGGTATCGATGACGGGCCTAATTATAAGATAGGAGGATACGGTTCGGCTAAGACGCCACGCGCCAATTTTGCAGCAATGATCACACGTCTGGACCGACACGTAGGCGAGATACTCGATAAACTCCGCGAAACCGGATTGGATAAAAAAACACTTGTGATTTTCACCAGCGATAACGGTCCACATGCCGAAGGTGGGGCGAATCCTGCTTACTTTAACAGCAGCGGGGGGCTTCGCGGCCAGAAACGCGACCTTTACGAAGGCGGAATAAGAGTGCCCATGATAGCATGGTGGCCCGGCAAAGTCACCCCCGGTTCCAATACTAATCATATTTCCGCTTTCTGGGATGTAATGCCGACTTTTGCCGAACTTGCCGACGCCGATGTACCTGGAGATAT
>CBDURK010000454.1:0-2455 GCA_965369645.1 uncultured bacterium
AAATGATCGCGAAGTTACTCTTGCTTTGTTAAGGTTCTGCTCCGCAACCACGGAGCGGAAGAATAATAGATAGAAAGAACTGGTCGAATTTGAAAGGCCGTAGTCAAACATACAAACAGGTATATGAGAAAAAAGGTCGGGCCTTTGAACTAAGCAGTGTCTGCTATGACACTTTTTTTGGCGTTGATTTTTTCTATGAGGGTGGGGAGTTCTGAGATGTGATTTATTTTCCAGGTGCCCTCTGGGGTTTTCTTTCCTTTGTTGGTATGAGCGGTTTTCAGGGCGGCGTGCATACCGACTTTTAGCGCCGGGGCAATGTCCATATTAATCCGGTCTCCTATGAACATTATGTTCTCCGGTGCCTCGCCAATTCTTTCTGCGGCAATCCTGAAAATCCGGGGGTCGGGCTTTCGAAAATCAAACTGGTAGGAATACATTCTCGGGGCAAAGAAATCCAATATGCCCACCTGCTCCATGTGTTTTTCCAGTGAACAGCCATTGACAAAAGTATTGGAAACTATACCGAGCTTAAGTCCGGAATTTTTCAGTTTGGTTAAGGTCTCTTTTATGTCCGTTTCGACTGTGGCGACGTTCCTCAAAGGCTCATACCAGAGCCACGCAAAATGCCGCCATTGATCCCCATCAAGCCGAATGCCTTTTTTAACACCAATCCATCTTAACAGGGTCAGGGAATTAAAATCATTTCCGGTTATATTGGAAATCAAGCGTCGAAATTGAAGTGCCGCCATGTTCCACAGGCAGTAATATTTATAACTGCCGACCGGCTGAGAGCAGCTTTTGAGAAAATCATAGGACAATCTGGCGCCCTGACGAAAAATATCGCTCGGATTGATCTTGCCAAAGTCCAGCAGGGTATCACCGAGGTCGAACAATAGCGCTTTGATTTTTTTATCCGGCATAATTTGTAGGGACAGACCTACGTGTCTGTCCTTTCTGGACGCAGAGATTTGGGCAACCACACGGGGAAAGCCCCTACAACCTTAACGACGGTAGATTACCACTAAAAGCTTCCCTCGCCCAAGCGAACATTTCCTCATCAGAAATCATCGAGACCCTGTCGGCGGCGTATTCGGCGTCAATTCTATCTTTGATTTGGGTTATCCGCGGGTCATGCTTTGGTATTTGAATATCGTACATGGCCTCAACCCAGTGTTTGATGCCGGCGGCACCTGTCTTATCGGTTATCGCCACACTTACAGGACGATTAAGCAATTTTTTGGTATCGAAGCAGTTGTATATTTCCTCGTTTTTTAACAAGCCGTCTGCATGAATACCGGCCCGCGTAACGTTGAAATCCATTCCGACCAACGGATAGTTCCGAGGAATCTCAAAACCCAGTTCCTTTCCGGCGTACTCAGCCAACTCGGTTATGGCCGCATAGTTTACGCCTTTGGTCATCCCCTTCAACTGGGCGTGTTCGACAACCATCGCTTCAAGCGGGGGATTGCCTGTTCGCTCACCAACGCCGAACATCGAAGTGTTGGCGGCACAGCAGCCGTAAAGCCACGCCGCGGCAGCATTCACCTGGACCTTGTGGAAATCGTTATGGCCGTGCCATTCGAGCCATTCGGGCGGGACTCCTACCTGACGAAGGCCACGGATGAGTTTCGGAACGCCCCGCGGCAGAGAAGCCTGTGCCCACGGCAGGCCAAAGCCGAGTGTATCACAAAGCCGAATCTTGACCGGCTTATCATATTCTTTTGAAAGTTTCATCAACTCCGCAGCAAAAGGAAGAACAAAACCTTTATAATCGGCCCGCGTTATATCCTCAAAGTGACAACGAGGAATAACATCGCTGTCTAAGGCCGTTTTGACAATATCCAGATATGCGTTCATCGCCTGGGCCCGCGTCTTTCGCAGCTTCAGGAATATATGATAATCGCTCGCCGAGGTGAGAATACCGGTTTCGCCCAGCCCCATTTTCGAGACCAGCTTAAAATCATCGGCCACAGCCCTTATCCATCCTGTTATCTCAGGAAACTTATAATCCCGCTCTTTGCACAGCTTTATCGCCTCCTGGTCGCGCTTCGAATACAGGAAGAACTCACACTGGCGAATCAGCCCTGTCCCGCCGTCTATTTCATGTAGCAAATCGTAAATCCTGAGTATTTGCTCCGGCTTATAAGGCGGCCTGGCCTGCTGGCCGTCTCGGAACGTCGTATCCGTTATCCATATATTCTCCGGTATTTCGCAGGCAACTTTCTGCTTATCGAAGATTGTTTTGGGAAAATCGGTATATGGAAATGTCTGGCGAAAAAGATTTGGTTTTCCCACATTTGCAAGTTTATAGTTCTTATTCAATGTTATTTAACTCCAATACATCATCAGTTGACTGTATATCAACCGACTATTTTACCCTTGAATTTTATATCTTCTTCAAGATACGATAATAGCCGAGGTGGGATTCGAACCCACACGCCCATTACGGGCAGGG
>CBDURK010000455.1:0-2436 GCA_965369645.1 uncultured bacterium
TGGAAGATTATCTTGAGGCCATACTGAATCTTGCCAGCGAGAACAATTTTGCCCGCAGTAAGGATATTGCCAAATCGCTTGGAGTATCGAGGGCATCGGTTACGGGCGCATTGCGTGTGTTGAAGAAAAAGGGCCTGGCCAACTATAAGCCCTACGACTATGTAACCCTCACCGAATCCGGCCGGAGCGCGGCAGCCGGGATTGCCCGGAAACATAATATCCTGAAGTCGTTTTTTATCGACGTTCTGGGGGTCGAGGCGGATGTTGCCCAGAAGGCGGCATGTAAAGCCGAACATGAGCTTGGTCCGGAGATAATCGCAAAGCTACTGCGCTTTATCGAGTTCGTAACTCAGAGCAGTAAAAACGGATATGATTTGGCGGATGAATTTCAAAAATTCTGTAAAAGAGTGAACAGGAAATCCAGGTAAGTGAGATAACATCAATGGAAGAAGAGAAAAAAAGGCCTCTGTCGAAGGTTAAGGCAGGTGAAACAGTAACGTTAGCCGGGATAGAGGCCGGGCGAGAATTACACAGCCGGCTTGCAGCAATGGGGCTTGTGTCGAATGTGGAAATAACAGTCGTTAGCAACAACGAGCCGGGGCCTTTTGTGATAAGCGTTAAGAACTCAAAGATGATGTTAGGCAGGGGGATGGCTCATAAGATTATGGTTTTATGAATACGAACGAGTCATTTTTTTTCACCGGGGAACCTCAATCAATTTTATCATCACAGTATAAAAATACCACAAAACAGACAGCGATATTATGGACAAGAAAATTAAAGTAGCCCTGGCCGGAAATCCTAACAGTGGAAAAACATCCATATTCAATATGCTGACCGGTGCGCACCAGCATGTGGGGAATTATCCGGGAGTAACGGTTGAAAAGAAGGAGGGCACTTTTAAGTACGCCGGATTCGAGATCACTCTTGTTGATTTGCCCGGTACATACAGCCTGAGTGCTTATTCGATAGAAGAGCTTGTTGCCCGTAACTTCGTGATAGAGGAGCATCCGGATGTAGTGGTTGATATCATCGATGCTTCCAATATCGAGCGGAATTTGTATTTAGCGACCCAGCTTATCGAGATGAATGTACCTTTAGTGCTGGCGTTCAATATGAGCGATATAGCCGAGCAAAGGGGATTGAAGTTCGATATCGGACAGTTGTCCAAGCTCATGGAAGCAGCGATAGTATCAACCGTCGGCAATAAGGGCAAAGGCAAAACAGAGCTGCTCGATGCTATTATTATAACATCCGGGCAGGGCAAGCGTCAGCGTATTCATAAGGTACACTACGGCGAAGAAATTGAGCATGAACTGGCGGAAATCGGAATACTCCTGGCCGATAAGGAACCGCAATTAGTAGAAAAATACGGCTGCCGATGGTTGGCCGTCAAACTGCTGGAATGCGACTCTGATATAACAGTGAAAGTCCACAGCCGGGAGGTGCTCGAAGCCGTTACAGCCGGCATCGAACATCTTAAGGATATTTTCGCAGATGAGCCGGAAATTGTAATGGCGGACCGGCGGTATGGTTTCATATCAGGGGCATGTCAGGAAACTATAAAAACTACCGTCGAATCGCGTCACAGTACCAGCGATATGATAGATTCTATAGTAACAAATCGTATTCTCGGGCTGCCGATATTTTTGATATTGATGTATTTAGTTTTTCTTTCGACATTTAAGATAGGCAAATATCCGATGGGCTGGCTCGAACAATTTTTCGGCTGGGCTGGAATAACGATAGCGGGTTTTTGGCCGGTGGGCAGTGAAAGCTGGCTCAAGTCTCTTCTGGTAGATGGTGTTATAGGTGGAGTAGGGGGGGTGATTGTTTTCCTGCCGAATATTCTGCTGTTGTTTCTGGCGATTGCGCTTCTTGAGGATTCCGGCTATATGGCCAGAGCGGCCTTTATTATGGACAGAGTAATGCACAAAATAGGCCTGCACGGTAAAAGCTTTATACCGATGCTTATCGGTTTCGGATGTTCGGTGCCGGCGATAATGGCCACGCGAATCCTCGAAAACAAACGCAACAGATTGACGACAATTATGGCAATACCATTGATGAGCTGCGGTGCGAAACTGACTATCTATATGCTTATCATACCAGCCTTTTTTCCGGAGAAATGGCATGGGCCGATGCTGTGGCTTATTTATTTGATAGGAATTATATTATCGATTTTTGTTATCAAGGCATTACGGTTGACCGTCTTTAAGGGTGAAACCACGCCATTTGTTATGGAGCTGCCGCCTTATCGTATGCCTACCGGTAAATCCGTGTGTATTCATATGTGGCACAGAGGTTGGATGTATCTGAAAAAGGCCGGCACAATAATCCTGGCCGTATCGATTATACTCTGGGTAGCGATGAGTTATCCAAAACCGAGTGAGCAGTCTTTGGCAGGTTTGAACCCTGAGCAGGCCCAGCAAAAAA